>JAJYGE010000586.1 GCA_021785155.1 Planctomycetota bacterium | reverse complement strand
TCCGATCTGCATGGCCTTAACGGTTCCCACATTGCAATGCCAGGCCCCCCATTGATTGAGTTGCAACAGTGGATTGGCCTTTTCCAGCAGATAGGCAAGTTGCGAGCTGGTTCTGAAAATAATACGCTGTCGATTCAGCGTTGCGATGAGTTTGTCGGATGCCAACGCAGGACGCGCTAATGAATTGACCAGATCACGTTGCGTTTGCAAAAATTTATTGACAAACAATGAATAGCGACCCGCGGAGAGAGTCTTGAGTGTCCGCTCCGGACCGTGCGCGGCCATTTCCCGATGCGTGGAGGCCAGGAGTGACAAAACGTCATTAAAACGTTCAAAACTGGCTACTGCGGCACTGGCCCCATGCGGGTTACTTCCGATCTGCCGGGCCCATCGCGCCATGTTGCTCTGCACGCCTACCGGAGAGTCGGGGTGGTAAAGCAGTGCCTGCTGGGCGGATGCGGGCATGGCCATGAGGCAATTGATATTGCGGCTAAGTTGGCCGACCTGGCGGAGATACGTTTGGATGGCGCGACGGTCAAAGCCCTTATCGAGCATCGTGGCACATTGACTAAGATCACTTGTCCCATCTCTTGAAATACGTTGCCATGCGGTATTGGCGTAGTCGGCGTGGGAGTGATCGATGAGTTGTGTAAACGCATGTTGCTTTACCAGCAGATCATCTAATTGATGCAGACGATTAGCGTATTTTCTACCGTCGCCGGTTTTTTGTAATTTGTTGATTGTCTCGTGCATGCATCGGGTGAGTTCGCGCTTAGCACTGGTCGGCATGCCCGTGGTCTGCAATAGTTCGATGGAATGCACAACTGCACTTATGAATTCCAGCTTTCGAGCGGCGGCGGCGCGGGTGCGAGGATCCTTAAAAAACAGCAACCCCAGCATCAGACGATGATTAAATTGAGATCGGGCACCTTCGGGCAGCACCGTTCCCAGTTGCAGATGCTCCGCCAGATTCACACATTGAAGGATGACGCCATAATACATCTGGCTTTGCCGACGGGCGGCTGGTTGGTTTAAGCCTTCCTGAAGCTGTCGGAGAATGGAGCGAAGTATCTGGCGCATTTCCGGCGTGATATTCGCTCCCTGCAACGCCGACATTTCCGCACCGATGCCGGGTAATTCATGATTTATGGAAGCTGGCGACCAGGATCGCTGAACCTTGGTCATCATTGGCCACACCGTGGGGGCGGTGCCACCGGGAAATTCCATTGTTGCCAATGGTGCCAACGGTTTAAGAAGTTTATGCAGATAGGTATTAAGATTGCCAGTGGAAGTAATGGCATTATTGACATGTTGACTGGCGTGATAAAAATTATCGCAAGCCTTGGTAACCGCGGCGATTTGCGGATGTTTGTTTGATAAAAGCTTGCGCATCTGCCTGTCAAAATCCATCAGACCGGCGGAAAGCTGGTCGGCTTTGAGAACGATTAACGAACGTAATGAGGTATCTTTGCAGTGCAGAGCGCTTTGATAGAGATGCCGAATCACGAGTCGATAGGTTTCCTCCATTTCCGCGGAGGTGGCGGGATTGTCCGATCCCATCGGCAGCTTGATGAGAAGAATTCCAATCTGATTATCCAGTGTTTCGACACAAAATCGTATGCGACTGGCCGATAGCGTTGATGGGGGGGCGGAACTTTTGGCAAAAAGGGGAACGTTTGCCGCTGCGATTAATATAATAGCGGTAACCGCGGCACGCCAATAATTGCCCACCGTTCCCGATATTTGCTGAATGCTTTTTTGATTCATTCCTTCGGTGGCTGAACAAATAGCAAGCCTGGCGATGAGTTTCTTAACCATGACGTTCTCCTTGAACCAGCCGGTAGACCTTCAGCAATCGATCCACCATCATATCGGCATCAAATTGTGCTATTGCCAGCGATTTTCCCTGGGTTCCCATGGAAAGGCAAAGTTGTGGATTTTCCGCCATTTTCAGAATAGCCGCCTGAAGCGCGGATTTGTTTCCGGTTTCCACCGGAATACCCGTCTGATCGGCGATGCAGACTTCACCGGCTCCGTCGCAGTTGTAGACGACAGCTGGAATGTTTTCCAACATGCCCTGCACCACGGCTCGTGGCAGTCCTTCGCGGTAGCTGGGGTGAACCATAAAATCCATGGCGGGAATGATCTCCGGCACCTGTCCAGGGGGCACCAGGCCGGTTAAAATAAAATGATTCTGCCACCCGGAACTTTTGATTTTCGTTATGAACCGATCATAAAACACACCGTTGCCTATCCAGAGAAACATAAGGCGCGGTTGCGTTTTAATTAAGGCTTCTGCAATATCAAGAATATCATCATGGCCTTTTAACGGCTGGAGCCGGGCGATGGTTCCCAGGACAATTCGGTCCTCGGCAATGCCCAGATGTTTACGCGCAGCCATTCGATCGCTGGCCGGATGAAGAAATGGCTGAACTTCCATTCCGCTATACACCGTGACAAATTGTTCAGGCCTTCCGATGCCGCAAGCCAGAGCTTGTCGGGTCATGGCGTCAGCCACGCATACAATTTTATGACATCTGCGAGCGGCAAAGCGCTCCAGACCCACCCATGCCGCATGAGTAAGCCTGGATTGATAGGGATGAAACGGCAGACCATGAACCGTATGGATGATCGCGGGGACTTTGCAATGCCACGCCGCGGCCCGGCCCAGAATTCCGACTTTGCTGGAGTGGGTGTGAACAACATCGGGGCGCAATTCATGAAAGAGGGTTTTGAGTCTTTGGTACGCCCTCGCGTCATTGAAAGGCTGAGGATTACGGACCAGACTCTTTTCGACGATAACCCGATAGCCACCCGAATTGGCACGCGGCATTAAGGACCCCTCCGGGCCGGGACTCAGGCCTGTGATCAGTGTGACATCGTGTCCGCGTCGGTGCAGGCCTTCGCAAGTCAGGAGCGTGTTTTCCTGCGCGCCGCCCACAATTAAACGGGTAATGGCATGGACAATTTTCAACGTTTGAATTCCCGTGTAACAATTGCTTTGCTTTTAACCAAGCGAAGCATTAAAAGCGAATCCATTGCAAACACAACCCTTCAGCCGGCGCACATGGGCCGACAAATCGCCGATCACCCGATACGAAAGCCTCTGTCACGCGCTGCGGTTGGCCTTGGCCACGACCGATGTCCAATACTGTGCCAACCATTGTCCGCACCATGTGATAAAGAAAGCCGTTACCTTCCACAGCAAATATAATTATCGGTCCACGTCGATGAATGCTGCAATTAAAAATCTCCCGAACAGTTGTCTGCCGGTCATCCTTACGCCCGCGGAAGGCGACAAAGTCGTGTGTTCCTTCATACAGTTTACAGGCTTCCTGCATGACCGGCATATCCAGCGTGCGCCAGTGGTGATAGACATAATGGCGATAAAACACAGGACGGTCACGATCCGCCCAGACCAGGTAACGGTAACGCTTGCTCTTAGCTCGGCGGATATTGAAGTTGGCGTCCGCCGGTTCAACCGTGCGGATAAGAATATCTGAAGGCAGGCGGCTGTTGATGGCCATTCGCAGCCGTTCCGGTTCCAAATCGGTATCGGCAGTCATTTCCGCTACTTGGCCCTGGGCATGCACGCCTGTATCGGTCCTTGAGGATCCCAGCACTGTTACTGGGTGATTCACGATATATCCCACGGCCTTTTCAATGGTACGTTGCACGGTGGAGAGGGGGGCTATCTGCCGCTGCCAGCCGCAATAGGCGGTGCCGTCATAGGCGATGGTGAGTTTGTAGCGGGTCCGTGGCATGGCATTATGTCCGCATGGTGATAAAACAATACCGCGGCCAGGGAAAGAACCGCGATGGCGGATGACGTGCGATTATGGCATCAATTTTTCGCCACCAGAAGTTCCGCAATTTGCACCGCATTTAACGCCGCTCCCTTAAGCAATTGATCCCCGGCGACAAACATGGCAATGCTGCGCCCCGTAGGATCGCTTAAATCATTCCGTATACGCCCTACAAGAATATCTCCTTGACCCGATGCATCGCGTGGCATGGGAAAATAATTTTTTTCGCGATGATCCACTACCTTCACCCCCGGAGCATGTGACAAAATGTCCCGAACAGATGTTGCATCAATTGGGGACGTAAATTCTATGTTGATTGCCTCGCAGTGGGCACGTAAAACCGGCACGCGCACGCATGTCGCAGATATGCGGATGTCCGGATCGCCAAAAATTTTCCGGGTTTCCTTGACCATCTTTATCTCTTCTTCGTTGTAACCAGTCAGCGGATCAATAGAGGCGTTGTGGCTAAAGACATTAAACGCATACGGATGAGGTAATACCGTGGGGGGGTAGTCACGCCCATCCAACGCGGCTTTTGTGGCGTCTAGTAACTCTTGCATGGCGGCGGCACCGGCACCGCTGGCCGCCTGGTACGTGGCCACCACCAGCCTTGTGATACGGTTAATTTTGTGCAGCGGCCACAATGGAACGATTGCGATAATCGTCGAGCAGTTTGGATTGGCGATAATTCCGCTGTGTCGGTTAACTTGTTCAGGATTTATTTCCGGAATAATCAACGGTACATCGGGCACCATGCGAAACGCCGAGCTATTGTCCACAACAACCGCACCGGCTTTGGCCGCTATTGGGCCAAATTTCTTACTGATGGAACCACCGGCTGAAAATAAGGCGATATCTACACCTATAAAACTCTGTTCAGTGAGTTCCTGTACTTTTAATCGTTGACCGCGAAACGTCATTTGTTTGCCGGCACTTCGAGCAGAGGCATACAGTCGCAATTCCGCTATGGGAAAATTGCGTTCTTCCATGCAACGGAGAAATTCCACGCCAACGGCACCGGTGGCACCAACAATAGCAACAATAGGGGGATGATTCATTCCCATTTTCCTGTTTTTTCGGGATTCCATCTGCATAATGACAATATATGCTTCGGTCATCCAACATGGCAAAAAGCCAATTCATTGTATGGATCGTAGCAGATGAGATGCGGGGCGACAATAAGGCGAGAATCAACGCCGCATTAACGCACTTTTATTCATATTTAGGTTAATTTAACATAACATATATTTGCCGCTTTGTTATCAGGCGTGAACATATGTAGTTGTTTAGATGCTGGTGGTATGTGTGATAGGATCCAACGGATCGCGTCGGATGTGTTGCCGCCGATGGTGGTGGCGATGGAACGTACGGTTTCCCATTGGGTCTCCGTTATTCGGATTTTCAGATTGTGGTTTTTGTGTTCCATTGTCATGAGTATAGTTATCGGTGTTCCGTTGTCAAGTCCTTTAATTATTTTTTTTTATGAGTTGGTCCAGTGCCTGTATGGCGTCTGGATTTGGTCGTGTGTGTGTGGGCCGTTTCGGCTTGCGGTGGATCATCCGGCTGATGATCCATGGTGTTATTGTGGTGGTTACCAGCAGTAGCATGAATGATTCGATGGGGTAGTGCTGGATGATCGGCGGTACGCGGAATACTGTTCGGTATTCCGAGGTAATCATCTTGTTCGGCGATGTAGCTGTGCCACATCATTTGGATGTATTCCCAGCGGTTGCCGCCCAGCCATGTTATGGGTGTCGGTATGATGAAGTTGGCTGCGTCTGCGGCTGTTAGCAGTGGTGGAAAGATTTGCCCGGGGTGTGGCGTCGTGAGCATGGCGTAGATAAATGGGGACGCGGCTATGATCGCCAGTAATCCGGCGGTGATTACAGGGGGTAGAGCGGTTTGGATCTTGTTGCGGTCCGTTGACCGCGACGTTATTCCAGTAGGGTGCCATTTGGCTTGTTATCGGTTGGCAGAGTGTTGACATTCCCGTTGTTGTCATGATGGTTGTGAATACCGCAGTGATCATCGGGAACATGAATGCTGCGAGTCCCTGGATCGCCGATACCAGTAGATTGAGGATAAACAGTACCAGGTGCCACGCGATTCGTGCCACGAAGTCTCCGAGTTCTCCTATGATGTTGGTGATCATACCATTACCTCCGGTGCGATTTCTGCGGCGGTTTCTGCGGTTGTTGTGGCTGCGTTGAGTGCCATGGTTCCGATTTCCCGCATGGTCGTATCGATCATTGGTAATGGATCATGGGTGTTACTTGTTTCCTGTTGGACGTTTCCGAAGTTCTGTGCGGTGTTTAGTGGGCTGTTACGTCCGTCTCCTTCGGCTATCCGCCCTGGTTGATCCATTGTGTGATTCGTCCGCTTGCAATTATTACGTCTCCGATTTCCGGTGCGGGCGTTTGTGTGGTCCATATTTCCAGTCGCGTTACTTGTTGTTCGCCGGGTTCCCGTGGCAGTGCTGGCATTTCTGGTGCGAGTTCCTCTATCTGGAGTATGTATCCCTTGTTACCCCGTTTTGTGGTGTGTTTCCATCGGGCCAGTATCGTTCCGGTGATTTGGTATGTCGCGCTCATTGTGTGTCTCCTATGGTTCGTCGTTTTGGGCCTCTGGGGTGTTTTTGCGGGCGTGTTCCGTGGATTTCGGTTGGGGTGTATTCTGTGTGTCCGGTGGCGGCTGTGTGTTCGTCTTTTTTGATTTGTAGGTCTTGGTCGTTAGCGTGCATCCAGTC
>JAJYGE010000371.1 GCA_021785155.1 Planctomycetota bacterium | reverse complement strand
ATATAGGGCTTTTCCAGAACCACCGTCATATCATCCTGATTGGTGATGAAATTCGGGGATATATACCCGCGGTCAAACTGCATGCCTTCAACCACATCGACATACGTTTCCAGAGATTTGCCTTCTTCGACGGTGATAACACCATCTTTACCCACGCGCTGAAACGCATCGGCCATAATGTTCCCGATCTCTTTATCATTATTAGCGCTGACGGCGGCGACATCGGCGATTTCATTTTTATCGGCGACATTGAGCGGCTTGGAAAGCTTCTTGAGATTTACGATTACCGCTTCCACAGCTTTGTGAATGCCGCGGGCCAGGGCCATCGCATCGGCCCCGGCGGCCAGATTGCGATATCCTTCCTTGAAGATGGCTTCCGCGAGCACCGTGGCGGTGGTGGTGCCGTCACCGGCGATGTCGCTGGTTTTAGTTGCGGCTTCTTTAACCAGTTGCGCGCCGACATTTTCAAATTTGTTGCCCAACTCAATTTCTTCCGCCACCGATACGCCATCTTTGGTGACAGTGGGAGCGCCCCATCCTTTATCCAACACGGCATTGCGACCGCGCGGCCCCAGCGTGCTTTTCACGGCGGAGGCCAGCTTGGTTACACCTTCAAGTAAACTTTTACGCGCCGATTCATCAAACGAAATCTGCTTTACTGCCATTGAAAGACTCCTTCGCTAAATATCGCGGAATGTTACCGCAGCCACTGTGAGGCACTGCGCTATTCAAGACCGCAGTTACCATATACCAACACCGCCCTGCAATGCAGGCGACGACAGATCATTATGCAACTTCTATGCCAGCAGCAGAGCTGAACGGATGATAAAGTCTTAAAGCATTTATTTACAACTACTTACGCATTTCGCTTCAATCGGGTATCGGTTCCAATCCCATTGATTTTCTGCCGCGCTGGCAGGGCCGAAACAGAGGTTTGAATAGCAATGTTGTCAAAAAGGCAGAGTAATGACGTACGGCATCTGATGTTCAAATTCCGCCCCATCCCCCCACTCCAGAATCAGGTTCTGATATCTTCTTTTTCTGAAAGACTGGTGCCCTGTTCCATTCATCATTACGGGCGAAACACGGCACCAAGCAGGAACGAAGCATGATCTCAACCCAACCTGGTATTGTAAATCACTACATCGGGTTAAGTACGGTCCGTGCGGTTTCATCCATTTTGCGTTCCTACCTGGCAAGCCGGGAATATTTATTTAGCCTTTCATTCGCCGGTAATTATCGCGGCGCGCTGATTTTTACGCCCGAGCGATTCGACAGCAACACCAATAAGGACCAAGACCGAATTTCACCGCATTGATCACCAGGGTCACGAAGCCATTTGCACATCCGATCCGTCATCCCGGGGAACTACGTAATATCAAATCCCGCATCGTTAATTATTCGTCTTTGCGGCTACTGGCATTTTTCCATGAAAAGCAGATAATACAGAGCTTGGTTTTTTCGCGGCGTATGCCGCTGGGAATGTAGTGAACTGGAATTTACCGCATGATTGTCATTCTTAAACCCGGTGCCGATGACGCCCTGGTTAACAATATTGTCTCCCAAATTGAATCTCTGGGCCTGCAGGCGCATTTGTCCAAAGGACAGTTTCGCACGGTCATTGGTGTGGTGGGCGAAGAAGTCAAGGTGGACAAAGAACACCTCATGGCTATCAACGGCGTGGAGCAGGTGCTGCCGATCATGCGTCCCTATAAGCTCGCAAGCCGCGAGTTTCATAAAGCTGATACCATCGTTGAAATCCCCTGTCCGGGCGGCGGCACAGTAAAGGTTGGCGGCGGCCATTGCGTATCCATTGCCGGACCATGTGCCTGTGAAAATGAGGACATGGTTCATAACATCGCCCGATTTATCCGCGCATCCGGTGCCGCGGTACTCCGCGGCGGCGCATACAAACCCCGCACCAGCCCCTATAGCTTTCAAGGTCATGGCGAAGATGCATTAAAGTGGTTGCGTGATGCGGGAGCAGAAAATGGCATGCCCATCATTACCGAGGTCATGGATACGCGCCACGTCGCGATTATTGAAAAATATACCGATGTATTTCAGATCGGCGCACGGAACATGCAGAACTTCAATCTGTTGTTCGAGGTTGGAAAAACCCGCAAGCCGGTTCTGCTCAAACGCGGCATGGCCGGTTCCATTCAAGAATGGCTCATGAGCGCGGAGTATGTGCTTAGCCAAGGCAACCGGCAGGTGATTCTATGCGAACGGGGCATCAAAACGTTTGAAACCGCGCTGCGATTTACGCTGGACATTTCCGCGGTGCCTGTGGTAAAAGCCAACAGCCACTTGCCGGTAATTGTGGATCCCAGCCATGCCAGCGGGGTGCGCGATTTTGTGCCGGCCCTGGCGCACGCCGGTATTGCGGCGGGTGCCGATGGTATTATGGTGGAAGTACATGATAACCCGGCAAAAGCGATGTGCGACGGCCCGCAGGCATTGTTGCCTGACGCATTTGCTGATTTAATGGTCACACTGAAAAAGATCGCCGGCGTATTAGGCCGCAGTTTTTCAGAGCCGGCAGTGCAGCCAATTGCGGTGCATGCAGCGGTTTAGCGGGTACCCAGCGCACAGAATGATGAATCCCATGGAGCGAACGTCGCCCGGAAAAAAGCAAACTTTTAATGAATGGAGAACGCACAATGATGCGAAAGTATTTAATAGCCGGTAACTGGAAAATGAATCTCGATCGCGCGGAGAGCGTGGAGTTAGGGTCCAAAATAGCCGCCAAGATACCATCCGCCTGTCCGGTGGAAATCAGCGTGATTCCAACCCTGGTGCACCTGGAATCGGTAAAACATGTCATTGGCACGTCGATACAACTCGGTGCGCAGAATGTTTACTTTGAAAAAAAAGGTGCATTCACCGGTGAAGTCAGCGTGGGGATGCTGCGGGATATGGGGGTCAAGTACGTATTGGCGGGACATAGTGAACGACGGCACATTTTAGGCGAAAGCGATGAAATTGTCGGCAAAAAAGCCCATGCGATTGTTACCGAAAGCCTGGGGCTGATCTTGTGCGTTGGGGAAACACTTGAACAGCGGCAGAATTTTAAGACTGTTGACGTTGTCGGACGGCAACTTGATTCCGGTCTGGCCCATGTCGCCGCGGCCAGCGCTGAAGCCGGCCATTTGGTCATCGCGTATGAACCGGTATGGGCCATCGGAACCGGTTTAACCGCGTCACCGGCGCAAGCACAGGAAGTACATGCCTTTATCCGCACGAAATTGACGGAAAAATATGGCCCCGATATTGCCGGCACCATCCGAATTCAATACGGTGGATCGGCAAAAAAAGCCAACGCGGCGGAACTCCTTGCGCAGCGCGACATTGACGGCCTGCTGATTGGTGGAGCCAGTCTGATAGCGGATGAATTTATTGGTATCGTGCAGGCTGCAATCGCCGCACAAACAGGACATTAACACGACACTTAGAACAGAGCCGGCGGCTCAAGGATGACGCAACGCATGACAACTTTCTTTTCCATCTTACTGGTAATCCTGGGCGTAGTGATGATTTTTGTAATCCTCCTGCAAAGAGGTCGCGGCGGCGGCCTGATTGGCGCCTTTGGTGCCGGGGGCGGTGGATCGGCCTTCGGTACAAAAACCGGTGACGTATTTACCACCATTACCGTGGTGCTTTTTGTATTGTTCATGTTTCTGGCCATTGGTTTGAATTGGATGGTTCAGGGCACAGCGACGGTGGCCGCATCTCGTCCCGTCGCCACAACTCAGGCGGGCACGACCGGAACCGGTGCAGGTAAAACCACGGTATCGCCTGCCGCCGTGGCGGCCAAGTCCACGCCATCGTCAGGCCATCCCATGGCCAAGCCGGCGGCCACACATCCGTGATTGGTTCGGGAGTTTCGATGATCATCAGCATGACGGGTTATGGAAGGGCAAGTCTGGAGGAGGAAAATTTCTTCTGCCAGGTCGAAATTCGTTCGGTTAACAATCGCTTTCTGAAAGCTTCCATCCGATTGCCCGATGAACTCGCGGAATGTGAAGCGGATATTGACAAGCTGGTGCGGCAGCAACTTTGCCGTGGTTCCATTAATGTCACCGTCACCGTGGTCTTGCCATCCGGCACGGCGGCTCCGGTCAATCGTGAAGCAGCACAGTATTATCTCAAAGAAATGCAGGATTTGGCGCGATGGGCCAAGGATTCCGCGGCGGCCCCGATGACCATTGACCTTACGCAGTTGCTGCTGTTGCCAGGAGTATGTGAATCGCCCAATCGCGGATTGGCCGAGCCGGAACATCAACATCGTCGCGCGGTTATTAACCGCCTGACAGCCGATGCGCTGGCACAGGTTATGCAGATGCGCAAGCGGGAAGGGGAAGCTCTTTGGAAAGATTTGAAGTCGCATCTTGAAGAAATATCCAAAGCTCTTGAGAGTATCCGGCAGCAGGCACCACAGATTGCTCAACAGTATCATCAGCGATTGCGGACGCGGGTGTTGCAACTGGTTGGTGATGCAAAGCTGTCACTTTCCGATGCTGATTTATTGCGGGAAGTGGCGTTATTTTCCGAACGGGCCGATATCAGCGAGGAAATTTCCCGTCTTTCCGGTCATCTTGAACATTTTATTGGACTGGCGGAGAAAGAAAATCAGGTGGGTCGCACGCTGGAGTTCATTGCCCAGGAAATGCTGCGTGAAGCCAATACCATCGGCAGTAAAGCCAGCGACGGCAACATTGCTAAACTCACGATGCAGATTAAAGGAATCATCGACCGAATCAAGGAACAGGTGCAAAACGTGGAGTAGCTTCCCACCACAATGAACCTGGCCGCGACGAGCGTTTGAACAATTAATAAACACGGATTTTAATACATGGAAAATAGCAAACATGGATTGCTTCTTTTTGTGTCCGGTCCGTCCGGCGTCGGCAAATCCACCCTTTGCAACAGGTTGGCACAAGACCTGCCGGCACAATTCGCTGTCTCCGCGACAACCCGACAAGGAAAACCGCAAGACCAATGGGGCAAAAAATATCTTTTCGTAAATGAGAATGAATTTAAGCAGCGCATTGCAAATAATGAGTTTCTTGAATATGCTAAGGTGTTCGGGCATTGGTACGGAACGCTGCGGCAGCCCGTACTTGATGCTTTGGCGGATGGCCGAACCGTGCTACTGGAAATTGATATCCAGGGCGGCATACAGATTGCCAAAATGTTTCCGGCGGCGGTGGGTGTTTTTATACTCCCCCCAACGAATGAGGAGTTGATCCGTAGGCTCCGGGAACGCGGACGCGATGAACCTGATGTCATCGACATGCGCATCCGTCAGGCCCAGCAGGAAATCACCATGGCCGAACAATCCGGGGCGTACCGGATTAAAGTGGTCAACCGCGTACTGGATCAAACCATCGCCGAATTAATCGGCTTTGTAAATGCCATCCGGATGCAGCCGTGACACCCTAATGACGGTGAACCGCATGAAAATGGTGGCGCGGAAAAGAAAATACATCGGGGCTATAATGTCCATTGGAATATATTCAGGAGTATCCATCCCATGATCGAAGCAATTAAGAGCGATGACATTGTGCATAAACTCGGCGGACGATTTAAACTTTGCGCATTGGTGCAACACCGTCTGGCCGAACTCATTGAAGGCCAACGCCCACTCGTGGAGCGTAATGGCCGCACCGATATGGAAGTGGTACTTGATGAAATTCTTCAAGGCAAAGTCAGCATTGATTTTGAAAAAAGCCAGATTACCAAACCCGCAGAGGCGCTGGGCCGAAAATAAATTCTGAATCGGGCCGACGGGGCGGATTCAATCCATATATATAATTCTGGAGCATGAGGCCTCGATGAGCGCATCGCGAAGAAATGTTCTGGTATGCGTCTGCGGTGGAATTGCGGCGTACAAAGTTTGCCATATCGTAAGCCAATTGGCGCAACACCAATACACGGTTGATGTAGCCATGACCGCTGGAGCGATAAAATTTGTCGGACCGATTACGTTTGAAGCATTATCCGGCCGGCCAATTCATACCGGCCTGTGGGACAATCCCGATAGTCAGGACCCGCAGCACATCCGTTTATCACAAAACGCCGATCTCATTCTTGTGGCTCCCGCAACCGCCAACATGATCGGGAAAATCACCCATGGCCTGGCCGATGATTTGGTCAGCACGTTGCTGTTGGCGGCCAAACCCGATACGTTGCTTATAGCCCCCGCCATGAACGAACAAATGTGGAATAACCCCGCGGTGCAGGCCAACATCGCTCTTTTGCGCAGTCGGGGAATCGCCATGATCGGCCCGGAATCCGGTTGGCAGGCCTGTCGCACCATCGGTATTGGCCGCATGAGCGAACCTGACGCCATTATCCAGGCGATCATGTCCCGCGTTCCAAATCACTGACCATCATTCGCGCTGTCGATCATGATTTTAATCCTGCCGGTAATGATCGCTTACTTATCCGAACATCTGCCCGCACACCCGGCCTCGCACCGCTGATTGGGAGTGTGTGCCCGTTTCTGCCGGAAATCTTGCGGTCATTGGCGTTGTGTTTTACCAATCACAATAAAAACTGGCACATCCGATTGGCACACCGCTCTCCGACCAGTGGATGTAATTGCCATCCGATTGTATGATTACCCGCCGACTGAATTGCGGATATTTCGTGTTGCCCATGGCGTTTACTGGGCCACGGCTGAATCGGTAACGGATATCATAAACGCTCCCAAGGAGAAACGAACAATGGGTAAAATTTTCGGACTGACCACCATTATAATTGCGGTTGCGACCACACTGGCCCTGTCGAGTCGTCCGGCAGCCCGCGCTGCTGATGCCGGCGAATACATTCCGACTGGATTGACTCCGGCACAGGTGGAAACCCAAGCCGACGCTTTGCTTGCCAAGATGACGCTGAAGCAAAAAATTCATTTACTCGCCGGTAATGGCAGCATGTGCACACGACAAGTGTCTGAACTTAATATACCGCGCTTGAATATGAGCGACGCTTCCATCGGTGTGCGTGTATACGGACCATCCACCGCCTACCCCGCCTCGGTTTGTTTGGCCGCCACTTGGAATCCGAAGCTGGCTCAAAAGGAAGGCCAAGCGTTAGGTTCCGACGCTCGAGCCCGAGGCGTTAATATCATCCTAGGCCCCGGCATGTGCATTACCCGCGAACCTCAATGTGGACGCAATTTTGAGTATGTTGGCGAAGACCCCTATCTGGCCGGTCAAATTGTCGCACCGTGGATACGCGGACTGCAGTCGCAAGATGTCGCGGCATGCGCTAAACATTTCGCGGGCAATGAGCAGGAAACACATCGTAATTCGGGCCGCACTTTTTCCGGTGCCATCAATACCATTATTACCCGCCGCGCACTGCAAGAAATTTATCTCCCGCCGTTTCGGGCCGCCGTCCGGCAGGGCCACGTCTGGACGATCATGGCCGCTTACAACAAGCTCAATGGCTATCAATGTACTGCCAATCGCTACATTCTTACCGATGTACTGCGGCATCAATGGGGCTTCAAGGGCGTGCTGATGTCTGATTGGGGTGCCACTCATGATACATTGGGTCCTATGACCGCCGGGTTGGACCTGGAAATGCCCAACAACCAATTTTATAATTACGCCACCATCAAGCCAATGGTCAAAAATAAACAGATTACCGTACATGAGATCAATACCCATGTCCGGCGATTGTTACGCATGATGATCGCAATGGGCTTTACAAAGAAACGGGTAGAAGATCAAAACATTCCCCTGAATAATCCGAAAAGTGCGGCCATCGCGTTCAAAGTGGCTTCCGAAGGAACCGTTCTGTTGAAAAACAAGGGCGGCATTCTTCCACTGCATCGCTCTACCCTGCATACCATCGCCGTCATCGGTCCGATGGCCAGCCCGGCTGTCTGGTGCGGCGGCGGCAGCGCGTATGCACCTTCCATTATTAATCCAGTAAGCATGTTGGCCGCAATCCGAAAAATTGCCGGTTCACAGGTGCAGGTTGTGCATATTCCGTTTAACGGCAAACTGGCCCGTTTCTGGGGTCTTGGAAAATACACCACACCCGGCGGCAGACCAGGGTTGCGCGCCGAATATTTTAATAACGACCGATTGGCCGGAAAGCCGGTGTTGACGCGAGTGGATCAGCGTATTGGCTTTAACTGGGGCCAGTTCTATCCCATTACCACGGTCAATAACGAATTTTCCGTCCGCTGGACTGGAAATATTACGCCCAAAACATCAGGCGTTTATCTATTTACCGCCGCCGCCTATGGACCTTGCCGCGTCTATCTCAATGACCATCGGATTATCCATATCCGGTACCGAATCCGGCAGAACAATGCGCAATTCACACATAAACTTGTGGGGCGTCGTCTTACCGCCGGACACGTTTATCATTTGCGTGTCGAATATTTCAATAAAAATTGGGATGCGCAGATGGAATTCGGCTTCCTGCCCGAGGGCAACGAATTGCTGACCGCAAGTCAGAAGAAAATCATTCAACATGCCGATGTGGTCATCGCGTGCATGGGGTATGGTCCCAATGTGGAGCACGAAGGCGCGGACCACACTTACCATCTTTGGGCACCGCAAGATCAGTACCTGCATGAAGCCGCCGCATTAAATCCGCATACCATTGTGGTTCTTAATGCCGGTGCTGAAGTCGGCATGGCCCCCTGGATTCACCGTATCGCCGGATTGGTCGATGCCTGGTATCCGGGTGAAAATGGAAATAATGCGGTGGCTGATATTCTCTTCGGTAAAATCAATCCCAGCGGCCGATTGCCCGATAGCTTTGGCAAACACTGGCGCGACGACGCGGCGTATGGACATTTTCCCGGCCATGACGGACAGGTAAATTTTGCCGAAGGAATCTATGTTGGGTATCGCTGGTTTGACAAACGCCATATCCAACCGCGATTCTGCTTCGGCGACGGACTGTCGTACACCACATTTTCCTTTGGGGCTTTAACCGTAACATCCAAGGGAACCGGTAAAGCTCGCGTCATCAATGTGGATGTTCCTGTTACGAATACCGGAAAAATGGCGGGCGCGGAAGTCGTGCAACTCTACGTTCGTCCCATGGAGGACCGTGTAAATCGCTGCGTGCAGACGCTGCGGGCGTTCGCACGGCTCAAACTGAGTCCCGGCCAAACCGCCACCGCCCACCTGCAACTGCATTGGAAGGACTTTGCGTTTTATGATTCCGATCACAGCGACTGGAAAGTTCCGGCCGGTAAATATCAGATTGCCGTGGGATCTTCCAGCCGTAACACCCCGGCAACCGCAACCGTGCGCATACGGGAGTAACCGGTGCTTCTGGCCATGACGATCCAGCATTTTACGGCGCGCTTCGCAGGCATGCTTCAGTCTTGGTCGAAGCTGCTGTGGATCTGGGATATTGCACTGTTGTTACTGGGTTGGATATTCGTTTTTTCAGCGCGCCGCAGTTATCGTGCTCTTATTATGGCCAACTGCGCGGCCTTGGGATGGTATCTGGCGATGTTTCTCGCCCATTGGTCATGGATCGCCGGTGCTGCCGCGGCTTTAATTGGCACGGTAATCGGCGTGCTGCTGGTGCCTATGATGCGCATCGCCCTTTTTATTCTCGGAGCATTGGCGGGCGGTGCGGTAGGCGTAGCCCTGTGGCATGTATTCAAACAACCGCCTGATTACCAATGGGTACCGGCGGTTCTTGGTGTGATAGTTTTGGGAATCGCGGGATTGTATGTCTTTGAGATCAGTGCCGTATTGATTTGTACCCTTGAGGGGGCCATTATGGTGGTCATGGGCACCACCGGATTAATCCTGCGCTACGGCAGCACAAATATGCGACAGGCGTATGTGGCTAATATTGCCGAACAACCGATTAATTTGCTCGCGGTGATAATCGGTATTATGTGCATTGGCGTGCTGGTGCAGATGGCATTGTCCTCCCACAGTGAGGAAACATCCACCACGCCATAAACGTCGCTCCCGGCCCCACCGATGGACCGGGTAACTTCACTGAGGAATGAATGAAGCGTCAGAATCCATCCCCTATGATGCCATTACTGGCAATTGAACCCCTAGGGCTTGATCTTCGCTCCGCCGCGCAGGCCGCCAAATCATTAGCCTATGGCGGGCTGGCCGTCGGTATCCGCCATCCAGAATTAAATCCAAAAATATTTGGCCGCACCGCCCAGCGCCATTTCCGGCAAATCCTTGCGGCGCAGCGACTGGTTCTCGGAGCCTTGCGCGTCGGCGCGGGACCAGCCGGCGCCTTTGATCCCGCCACCTCGCAAAAACTTCTCGATGACGCTCTGGCGGCATGTGAATTGGCCCATAGCCTGCAAATTCCGCTGATCTCTGTTTACATCGGCGAACCCCTCGACACGCAGAACATTACCAACGATATTGCCGATATCTTCCGCACGCTGGCGGTGCAGGCTGACCGCACCGGCGTTGTCGCCGCATTATCCTGCGGCCAGACGCAATGGCTGCGGAAACTCCTGCTGAGTATTGATACCCCATGTCTGGCCGCTAATCTTGACTCCGTTCGCATTGTCTCCGCCGGCGGATCACCTCCCGATGCCGCCGAAGCGTTGGCCGGATGTATCGCATTATGGACATGCGCCGATGCCGTACGTTCCGGGTCCGCCATTGAAATCACACCGTTGGGATCCGGCCGCGCCGATGGTTCGCGGGTGGCGCGTATTCTTAAGGATCAGGACTTCACCGGCCCTGTTGTCGTGGATGTTCGTGATTTACCGCAACCGCTGCACGCCGCGGAACATTCACGCACGCAATTAAAACAATGGATACTCACCTGACGGCGCTATAGCGTCAGAAACGTCCTGCCAAACGTACCGCTAAAATTCTGCTTTTTAATAATCACGGTATAATTACCCGCATGAAAGAAAATGACCTACTTGATTGGTTTGCCAAAAGCGCCAAGCGTACGGAGTATGTGCATATTGGCATTGGTGACGACATGGCGGCTGTGCAAATGCCTCCGATGGTCGGTGCTGGTACAAATCTGGCCTTGCTTAAAATTGATCAAGCCCTGGATCAGGTTCATTTTGACCTCCGTTCGCACTCCCCCGCCGCCGCAGGAAAAAAAGCGGTTAATCGCTGCCTGTCCGATTGTGCGGCCATGGCATGCAGGCCCTTAGCAATTCTAATTTCTGTGGCGCTTCCCCGAACGGCTGATACCAATATGGCCCGCGAACTTTTCAAGGGTTGCCAAATGGCGGCGGGAGCTTTTAACTGTCCCATCGTCGGAGGAGATACGGCCATCTGGGATCAACGTCTGGCAATTACCATTGCGGCTCTGGGTATATCAGCGCGCGAGCCGATCCGCCGCTCCGGTTCCCAGCCCGGCGATGTGCTGTGCGTTACGGGGAAGCTCGGCGGCAGCATCGTTGGGCGGCATTTAAATTTTACACCGCGCATCGATCTTGCACACCGCCTAACGCTGGCTGTTAATATACATGCCATGATGGATATTTCCGACGGCCTGGCAATGGACTTACCCCGCATGATGGCGGCGTCCGGAACAGGCGCTGCCATTGACGGTTCCACCGTGCCCATTCACGAGGATGCCATATTTCTTGCCCGCCGTGATCATCAATCCGCCCTGCATCATGCGCTCTGCGATGGTGAAGATTATGAACTGCTGTTTGCCACAGACTTGGACGATGCCCGTCAACTGGCCCACTTGGACCTGGAAGTTCCAATCAGCATGATTGGTCGCGTTACCGCGGACAACGCGGCCATAGTGCTGATAGACGGGCAGGGCGTTACACAACCATGGCCCGCGGGCGGCTGGGAATATTCAGGAAGTGATCCGTCATGAGCACCAACGCCGCAGGACGCACCGTGGATGTCATCGCGCAATGCCTGGAGGAGACGCTGTCGCTGGGAAGGCGCATAGGCCAATTTGCCCACGGCGGTCAGTGCATTGCAATCGAAGGCATGTTGGGCACAGGAAAAACCCAATTGGTCCGCGGAATTTGTCTCGGTGCGCAGATCGCGGATGTGAGCCTGGTCAACAGCCCATCCTACGTGTTGTTGAACGTGTATGATGCCATGCCGGAAAATCCGAAAAGCAAAACGGTTTTTCATCTTGATGCTTATCGCGTCAATAATTCCAGCGATTTCGTGGCCGTGGGCTTACCCGAGATTCTGGAGCAGGACGGAATAGTTGCTATTGAATGGGCCTCACGCGTCACGGATTTATTGCCCGACGATTATTTACTGATTCAAGGTGAAACGTTGGATGAATCCGCTCGCCGCTGGCGGATTACCGCACTGGGACCCAACACCGAATATCTGCTCAAGGCCATTACTCGGACCGACTTCTCAGGCACCACGCTGGAGAGCACCGCGAAAAGACAGTAGAATTTGATCCGGTTGGTAATGCAGGCTTCGGTACAAGCGTGTTGAGCAACCATGCTCATACGTGAGCTTGAAACCGCGACCAGAAGGTCGCCCCAATAGCCGTCTGTTAAAAGTAGAAGGATAAGTAAATGCCCACAACCACCGTTGAACCGCAATACAAAGTGCTGATCGGTATGGAAATCCATGTTCAGTTGGCAACAAAGTCAAAAATGTTCACCGGAGCCGCCAATGGTTTCGGTGGTGAACCGAATTCGCAGGTGGACCCGGTTATTCTGGGCCTCCCCGGCGTGTTACCGGTAATTAACAAGCGGGCCGTGGAAATGGCCATGATGGTAGGCCTGGCTTTGAACTGTCAGATTGCATCCCAAACTAAATGGGACCGCAAAAGCTACTATTACCCCGATCTACCCAAAAATTATCAGATAAGCCAATATGATCAACCCCTCTGTGGGCCGGGCAGCATCGATTTACCATTATCCGATGGCAGCAGCAAAACGGTTCGCATCCGCAGAGCCCATCTGGAAGAAGATGCCGGGAAGTTGTTGCATGAAGCCGGCATGACTGAATCTCTGGTCGATTTGAACCGCGCCGGTACACCCCTGCTGGAAATTGTTACAGAGCCGGACTTGACCAGTCCCGAAGAAGCGCGGCTGTTTGGTGAAGAGCTGCGCCGGATTTGCCGGTATTTGTCTGTATCTCACGGCATTATGCAGCAGGGTCACATGCGCTTTGAACCCAATATCAATTTACATATTTATCATGATGGCAAAACCATCAAAACGGCCATCACTGAAATTAAGAATCTCAACAGTTTCCGCTCCGTTGAGCGCGCCTGCAGTTATGAGATCCAGCGGCAATTGTCTGATTTTCTCGCCAATCCGGATATGGCACCAAGTCAGGGCAAATCTACCCGCGGGTGGGATGATGACAAGGGCATCACGCTCTTACAGCGTGAAAAGGAGGAAGCCCATGATTACCGCTATTTCCCTGATCCGGATCTGGTCCCGCTGCACGTCGAACCGCAATGGGTAAATGAAATTCGTAGCGGTGTGATGGAACTGCCCATTGCCCGGAGACAGCGGTATCAGGAAACATTTGGCATGTCTCCCAAAGAGGCATTTTCCCTGACGGAGGAACGCGACGTGGCCGATTTATTTGATCGTGCCGCAGCACTGGGAGCGCCGGCTCGTCGCCTGACCAATCTTTTTTTAGGCCCGGCGGCAAAAATGGCCAATGAAGCTGCTTCCGCTCAAGCCGCGACAGTGCTAATCAGCGATCTGCCCGTAACGGCTCAGCAGTATGCGAAGCTGGCGGAACTTATTGAATCCGGCGGCATCAGCGCTACCTCCGCGGTTACCGTGTTTGAACACTTGGTAAAACACCCGGATACAGATCCCGCTCAGGTGGCTCAACAACTCGGTCTGATGCAGGTGCGGGATCAGAATCAGACCGAGGCCTGGGTGATTCAGGCTATCGCCGCCAATCCGCAAGCGCTCAACGATTATAAAAATAATCCCAAGAAAAAGCAGGCGTCTATGGGCTTCCTGCGCGGGGCGGTCATGAAGGCCAGCCAGGGCAAGGCCGATCCTAAACTTGTCGGCGAAATTCTGGAAGCCAAACTTAATGCCGCCTCGGAAAACACCGCGTAATAAGGAATTGCTGATGATGCGACGACTTTCTTCCAGATGGATCGCTATATTCTTCGCTGCGGCTTGCCTGCTATTTTCCAGTCTTACCGCCCGCAGTTTGCCCAAAAACAATTTTGGCTCCACGCATCTGAAAGTCTACAACGCTCCCGGCTTTTACACCTTTCACACGGATGTAAGCCTTAAAACACTGCGGCAAATCTGGCTGCGGATGAATTTTGTGGCCGAAGCTTATCAACGGCGATTGCACGCCATTTTTGGCGGCGAGGTTACCCAAAAATTGCCATTTTATATTTTCAAGAATTCCCATGAATATTATTCCGACGGTGGCATGCCCGGAAGTGCCGGAGTCTTTTATTATAACTACACGGGGCAATGGCTGATGGCCATTGGCGGAAATCACCTGACGCATCAGCGCTGGCACATCATTCAGCATGAAGGCTTCCATCAGTTCACCTTTGCTTTTATCCATCGTTTTCTTCCCGCCTGGGCCAATGAAGGTACCGCGGAGTTTTTCGGGGAAGGTCTATTTACCGGCTCAAGCTTTGTCACCGGCTGGATACCCCCCTACCGCGAAGCGCGGATTAAATATGAGATTAAACACAATAAATTCAAAACCATTCACGCCATTCGGGAAATGAGTTATCGAAAGTGGAATGATGTGCTCATGGGTACCAATTATGACGAAGCCTGGTCCATGATCTATTTTCTCGCCTACGCCTATCATGGCCGATTCGCCGTGCCCTTTACACAATATCTGCGACTTTACCGCGAAGGCCTCGACGCCGAAACCGCCTGGGATCGAATTTTCGGCAATAGCGATCTTGCTTTTCAACGCTTGTACGTCAAATATTGGATGAATTTGCCCCCCGATGCCACCGCCGAACTTTACGCCCGTGTCCAGACTACGGCCCTCACCAACTTCCTGGCCCGAGCGTATAGTCTCAAACAGCGGTTTCATTCGGCCCAGAGTTTTCTAGCCGCCGCCAAAGACAGTACCTTAAAAGTTTATCATTTTCCAAACCGGCTCTGGCTGCCGCCCAACCTTCTCAACCATGCTCGGCGTGAAGCCGCACGCATCGGCACTTGGTCGCTAAAACTTGCCGGCCTTCCCAAGCTGATCTGCACCATGCCCAATGGCACCAAACTCATCGGTAGCTTCGGCATAGCGGATAATCGCCCGGTCAATGTGCGCGTAAAAGTTGTTGCCGCAAAAACGACCGCCGCCGCATTCAACGCGCTTGAAACCGTCGCCCATTAATCCCACAGCACAAATTGCCGCCACCGTGCTCCGGCGGATGTTCCAGCCAAAGCCGCTGTTTTGCACGGCGATAATGCGCTGTAAAATCAACGGTGTTTGCGTCCTATTTGGAGTTTCTTTCTCGTGGTCACTTGGACGCCAAAATGGGGAATCGCTACGGGCAAGGCTGGGCCGCTGAAAATATCAGGGCGTCGTTCATACGATTTCTGTTGCGCCTCCATTAAGCACCGTCCACGGCTCGCCGGGACGGTGGTTGGTCTGACAATATGCGCGAGTACCGCTACGTGAACAACGGCCAGAAATACGACGTCATCCGAATAGCCCACAACGACTAAGTAGGAACGCAAAATGGATGCAACCGCTAGGACGGCACTTAATCCATGCTCATTGAGTGATTTACAACACTTGGCAGCGTTGTAATCATTCTGCGTTCCTACTTAGATAGCGTTGCAGGATTAAGAGTTGGGTACTGATTCAACTTCCTTATCGGGCCAATTGTCTTTCCACCGCATGCACCAGAATGGCGGATTGCGGTTTAATTGCGGATCGGAATCGCGCCACGATTTTTCCCCGCCGCGAAATCAGGAATTTTTCAAAATTCCATTTCACCACCCCGGCAAACCGCGGATCAGTCCTATGACCGGTGAGATAGCGATATAAGGAACACTGGTGCGGCCCTTTTACGTCCACTTTTGAAAACATTGGAAATGTTACGCCATAATGGGAGGTGCAAAAAATACTGATCTGTTTATTGGTTCCCGGCTCCTGGTGTCCAAAATCATTGGACGGAAAACCAAGTATCACAAATCCTTTTGATTTGAACCGCTTATAAAGTGCTTCGAGACCAGCATATTGGGGGGTAAAGCCACATTTACTGGCGGTGTTCACCATCAAAATCACCTTGCCCTGATAGCGGGCTAAAGGAACTTTTCTTCCCGCCAGAGACGGCATGGTGAAGGAAAGCACGGGTGCAACACTGCTGTGATCCGGAACCGCGGCTTTCACCTGGGCACCGGTTCGCATCATTCCCGCCGCCGCGAGAGCCGCGGCGATTAAAGCGGTTCCCAGATATTTTACCGTGCGCTTTCTCATTGTGCTTCTCCAAGTCAGACAATTCCAACAATGCGGAAAACCTTTATTTTAGCCTCTTTCTCCACTCCGCACAAATAGCCAATCTCTTAATATAGGGGTTAGAACTGTAGAAAGGGGTTGGATTGCTTTTCTTTGCCGATGGTGGTGGGCGGGCCGTGACCGGGGCGGACGATGGTATTATCCGGCAACGCCGCCACGCGCATCAATGACTCCTGCATATCAGCCTCATCGGAATCGGGTAAATCGGTGCGGCCAATGGCACCGGCAAACAGCAGATCACCGGCCATCAGCAGTGATTCGGCGGAGCAATACAGCACGACATGTCCCGGTGAATGGCCGGGGGTAAAGATAATTTGGAATTCCAACGTGCCGATATGAATGGTTTTACCATCCTCCAGATAGCTATCCGCTTTACGAGATGGAATCTTATAAGGCAGGGTAAAAATCAGGCTTCCGGGTTTGATCAGCTTGGGTTCGTCCAGGGCATGAATCAGCACCTTCGCGTCTGGATAGGCATCTGTAACGACTTTGTGGTCGCTGGTGTGATCCCAATGGCCATGCGTGAGCAGCAGATATTTAATATCCCAATTATTATGGCGGGCGACATTAAGTAAGGGTTGCACCGTATCCCGCGGCGCATCAATTATGGCTGCTGTGCCGGTAGTTTCATCGGCCAGCAGATAAGCATTGGTGGCGGCGAGGCCGCCGGTGTTCGTGTGAATTTTCATATCCCAATGATACGCCATGAGCGGCTTCATTAGCAATCAGTAGACGCGCGGGGTCTTATGGCCAAACCCAGTCGACATAAGTCTTTCCGCAACCACCGCAAAGTTGTTTTTGAGTATAATTTATCGACTCGTTAGCCCGAAGACCTATTTTACTTTGGAGAAGTTCGGGATGCTGTTGAATCGTGCGTTGCGTTGCCGCCGTATTGGTTGGCTGGCTGTGGCGTTAGGAATATTGGGATGGTCATTTACGGCTGCGGTCAACGCGATCGCCCTCGGAAGCGTTGCGGTAAGCACATCGCATGGAATTGACGAACTTCCCGGGATTACGCCTCGGGCGGTCGTGGGGGTGTATTATTTTGACGGTTGGGCCAAGCATGGTGACTCCCATTTAACGGGCCTGCTGACTCATTCGGCCTATGCCAAACGAGAGCCACTTTCGGGTTGGCTGGACAATACGCCGCGCCGTATCGCCCGGCAACTCGCTTGGGCCCATAAAGACGGCATTTCATTTTTTGTATTTGACTGGTACTATCACCGTGGCACACATCCATCAAACCTAAATAACGCGCTGCGGCTGTATCTGAAACTGCCACGGCATTCGGGCGTTCATTGCGCGCTGCTGGATGTGAATATCGGTCAATTCGCCATATCGCAAACAAAGTGGCGCCGCGAGGTTTCCCGATGGACGACGCGTTATTTTATGAATCCGCACTACGAACGTATTAACACGAGACCCGTACTGGTGATTATTGATATGAACCGATTTGCCAGACAGTTTGCCGGCTATCATGGTGCCCACGGGAAAACGCAAAGCATCAATCGGGCGTTGGCCGTGCTTCAGACTGTGGCCAAGGCGCATGGACTGCCGGGCGTTTACGTAGTTGGCGGAGTACTGTGGGGCAGCGCCTATCCGCATATCCGGAAGTTTCCGAGTTTTTCCTGGCTGCGCAAGGTGCGCGTTGATGCCATAACGGAATATAATTACCCTTATGGCGGTGGTGTTTTTGAAGGCCCCCGCTCCTATCGCTACCTTATGCGATTTGCGCAGTGGGCTTGGGCCCAATATGCCGCGGTAAGCCCGCTTCCGTATATTCCCGTGGTGATGGATGGGTGGGATCCGCGGCCATGGAATGAACGGATGGATGGCAAACTGGTTTGGTTTCGGCGCACACCAGCCGAGTTCGAGGAGTTGGTCCGGGACGCCATTAAATGGGAACATCACCATCCGGCCATGCGAGTGGCACCGCCGCCGCATCGGCCATTACTGCTTATTGAAGCATGGAATGAGCTGGGCGAGGGAAGTTATATTGTGCCGACCGTTGGTGACCGTAATGCCTACGGAAATGCCTTGGCCCGTGCGTTAGGCATTCGCGTTTCCCGGCGCGGCAAACATTCAGAACACTGACAAAAAGGACTGCGAATGTTACGACCACGCTTACCCGGCAGTTACTTTTTCCCGATTCCACATTCGGTTATAGCCGTGGTGTTGCTTTTGTCGACGGGCGGCTTAGCTATGAAGGCCGTTGCCTCAGGGCAATCAGTTACAGTCACGCGGTCGCGGATCGCCCACATCCAGTCGCCAATTCTCCATTCCCCCACCTGGGCCTTGGATTTTAATTTCTCTCCATTCACCACCAGTGGACTGCAAATTCAATACAACTCCGACAGGAGTGCATATTCCACCGCCCCCGTTGCGCTATTTCCAACCAGGAAAGGCGTTTGGCACACATACACATGGAAACTTGCCGCAGTGCACCTTTCCGGCCTGCAAAACGCCGGTGCAGACCTGCGACTGACCGATTCGGCCGGTGTAGCTGTACACGAAGTTGTCCTCTCATTACGTCCGCCGAAGGTATCAAGTCGTGATCACAATGAAGGAGACCACGCCACTGCCAGAATTATTTTTAATACCGGTCTATATCATAACACCGCCATGAACACCTGCCTGAATATGCGACAGATAGCTCAGGGCGGAACAGTTCTCGATAGTAAGTATACCTGTGGCACGATTGGCGGGCGCAGCGCTGAGATTTTGGCCGCGTCGCCCAGTTATATCTATCTGCGTATCAGCCGACGCAGCAAACTTTTTCTTAAACACCCCACAGTCATATACGCCACAGTAACCTACGCCGCGAACCACGCGATGAGCGCGTGGCCGGAGTCGGTTTTCGCACACATGGCGTCCGTCGGTATTCATTACGCTGAAATCAATATGCCGTGGGGGGTGCTAGAACCGTCCCCCGATCGTTTCAACTTCCGGGTACTGGATCAGACACTAATAAACGCTGCTCAGGCTCAAGTTCGCGTTATTCCGATTTTCTGGTACTCAGTATGGCCCGGTAATCCGCCTCTGTGGATCACCAGATACGATATGGGGCCAACCGGCATTCCTTCCGACGCACCGGCATGGTGGAGCCATTTCAATCGTCGCTCCTATTTTAAGTATGTCACAACTACCATTGAGCATATAAAAGACAATCCAGCGTTTGGCGGCGCTTTTCTATCTTTTGGATGGCTGGATTATATGTGGGGTCCCGTGCCAGGCAGCCACAGAATCTGGTGGCATTCCGGCGAAGGCGTTAACGGTTACGCTCCCGCGGATGTGGCACGATTTCATCTTTGGCTGCAGTCGCGATATCATTCGCTGCGCGACTTTAACCAGAAGTATCACACAGGTTATACTTCTTGGAATGCTATCCCCGCAGCAGCCCCCGGCCAACCGCTCTTCCCTGTATATCAACGCTTTCGCAGTTGGAGCGTGATAGAAACATACAGCCGTCTTACCGCGCTGGTGCGCCGGAAAACCCCGGCTCCGCTTTATTACTATTGCGGCGGCGGATTCTACGGCGCAGGCGTGGCATTTAACCAGCCGGACTCCTTTTTTCAGGTCGCACGTCGCTACCATGCAACCGTGGAACTGGATTGGGCGGACAGTACCGGCCTGGCACTGCTGTTTGGAAGCCTTGCAATCGACTATCGGGTACCGCTTTTTGAAGAATGGTCGGCGAGCAACAGATTACACGACGACATGGCTAAATTTCTTTGCCATTACGCCATAGGCGCTCCTGAAGAGGCTGGAATGGATTTTATCTTGTATCACGGAGGACGGAAGTACACCATCGGCTTTCCACCGTACGTGCATGCGATTCCGATATTAAGCCAAATCCAGGGGGACTACCCTCTCCAGCCGGTTGCTGTTTATATTTCTTACCATCGTACCTTAACCGATCCGGGAGCGTTGTCGGGAATGGCTGTGCGGCTGGCCCGAATTTGGCGCAGGGTGCATACAGCCTTTACGGTGGTGACCAATCGGGAAGTAAAAGCCGGAGTCGTCCGACTGGGACAATTCCGCGCTATTTTCCCGCTTAACGGCCGGCACGACCGCATGATCACCAATTATGCCGCGCACGGCGGTCATGTACTGCTTCGGCCATCGCAACTCATCAATTATACTTCAGCATATATAAGTTATGCTCCTGCCACAGATGGCGTCGAAGCGGTGCCAACCGTAAACAAGCGGGCCCATACAGCGTGGATTGCATTCAGCCGCTGGCCTGCCGCCAATCCCTACACTGGTGAAGCGACACTGAATTTGACGGCGTTGGGACTCTCGCCGGGGCATTATCACATTGTTAAGATGGCAACGAGGCGCACGATCCCCAGTATTGAGAAGCACGGCCGATTGCGAGCACCACTTGATATCGCTTCCGGCAAGCTGGAGGTTTGGCAAATTGTTCCGGGTACCGGACACTCCGGGCCGCCATCGGCAACCCCAGACATCCACTAAGGTTCAATGGACATATTTTTCAGGAGTAAGAACATGATTTCACGCCGCACGTTTGTTGGAGCCCTGGCGGGTACCGCTATCAGCAGCACGCTGTTGAGATCCGTTGATACGCAGGCGGGTATCCTCCGGTACGGGAATATAATTGACCTTTATTCTCCATATTTTGTATTCCGGCTTGATGTCGCTGATGGCTTGCGCGCGGTCCTTTGGCACAATAAAATTACGAACAAAACGTTACCACTTGGCAACGGGTCCGAACTTGAATTTGATATTGGACTGCCCGGCACCTCACGATCAGAGGATGGAATGTCCGGCGATTCATTACAGACACCGCGCATGCGTGTTGTGCGATCACCCGCAAAATCGACTGTCGGCGTCAAAGGGAAAGCCGTATTTAAACTGGCCTTCAAACTACAGCAGGCATCCACAGCAATTGCCTGGGTGACCTATACATGGGATACTCAAGTTCCCGTGTTACATAAGCAGGTGAGAATTCGCAATGTCAGCGGAGAGCCGTGGGATCGGTTACTTAATATTCGTCTGGGATCATACCGCCATGAGCCGGATGAAATCGGAGATCCTGATTATCCGGTAAGCATTACGCAAACGCCTTGGGGCAGTACAACTTGGATCCAGTGGGCAGATCCGGCAGGCCGGACAAGAGGATTTCCAGCCTACATGGACTGGCAATTCTTCCTCGGATTAGCTCATCCATCCGGCTTCGCGTTACAGAACCGTTCACACCTGACACTCCAACAGCATCCGGGATGCAAACTTGCACCAGGCGCATCATTCGACTGTATGGAGGCCGTATATGGTGTCTCCCCCGCCGGCGAAGCAAGAAAAGCCTTCCGTACTTATTTACAATCGAAAATGAGAAGGGTGCGGAGGAAGCATGATCGACCCTATGCCATTCTTTCCTCTTTTGGCGGCAACCCCACCGGCGATATATGGGAAAATGCCGCTTATCTGGAAGACAATCTATCGAAGGTGGCGCAAGGGCAACGTGATTCCTCTTTGCATTGGGACTTGTATTCCATTGATTTCTGGCATGATCCCTTCGGAGATCTTATTACCCCCGATAAAAAACGATTTCCGAAAGGATTCGATCCTCTTTTAGAAAAACTGGCTCAATTAAACACGCGTCCTGGACTCTGGATCGACAGCGGGGGATTTACCGCTCCTCCCGTGGTGGGATTTCCGATCTGGACCTGCGGCCGCAATCCAGCCCTGAAGAATGCCACAACGCTCAGCGACAACCATGGCGGACTCTGCCGCGCCACCTATCCGGCAAACACATTTTATATAGACGGCTTTATACATCAATGTAAAAACAATGGAGTGAGAATGCTCGCCTTTGACAATTGCGGGTGGCCGGAGTGCTTTTTAGATCCCACTTGTAATAACCCGCGTCACAAGCACCTTCCGGGACCATATTCCACCGAAGCCATTCAAAACGCAATTATCGAATTTTTTCAGCGACTGGACGCGGCTTGCCCCGATGTTTTTATCAAGCTGTTCTGGGGATACAGGTCGCCATGGTGGTTGCTTCACGTCGATACACTCTTTGATCTCGGTCTTCGGATTGAGGCCGCGACGCCCGCGGAGTTCCCAACACTTGTTTTACGTGATAGTGTCACGCGGGTGTTGGACCGCGCGCGGTGGATGGCAAAAGATGTCCCATGGCTGGGCGCTGACAGCTTGGGAGTATGGCTGGCCGATTGGCCTTGGGATATGTTTCAGGGTGAAGCAAAGTGGCAGGATGGCGTAGTAATGGACATCTGCCGGGGCCAGATGCTTCCCCAGCTATGGACGGACGCGCAATATTTGTATCCAGCGGGACGGGAGCAAATGGCGGTCTTTATTGCGTTGGTAAAAGCCTGTCCGGATTGCTTTTCCAACTCTCGTTTCATCATTGGTAATCCGTGGAAGAATGAACCATATGGTTATGCCTGCACGGATGGAAAACGCGCATTTGTCGCAATTAATAATGGCGTATGGCACGACAGCACGATTCCATTGGAGTTCAACGCCCGGTGGGGATTGCCGGAACACGGCAAATGGGACATCTACCGGTGGTATCCCGAGCCGGCACTACTAAAAGCAGGTACCGGCAAACCGACACTGGGTATGGGACCATTTGAAACCATTCTGCTGGAAATAGTTCCCAAAGGCTCAGCGCCGTCCCTGCGGCGTAAATGGCGGCAGACGAAGATGCCCCAGGCCCCGGCGCGGAGATCTTTTCAGATTCAACTGGACGTTATCAGCTCGCGCGGAGATAAAACCACCCCGATCGGTTCCAATCACGAGTACTGGATCGGCGTAAAACTACCCGCGGGCACCCGCAATCAATGTCTGGCTATCACGGCAGAATTTTTTAAGGATGGACAGCCATTTCTTACACTCTGGAATCCAGATATTCTGGTTGCCAATGGCAATTCAAACGGCCAGATTCTTCATTTCCAATCAACCATTAATCCGACCATCGGCACATGGTACCCGTCATGCTGGCAGACATGGCGACTGGATATTCTGGAGAATAGCACGTTATCTTCGTTGGAAGTTCATGTAAAATCATCCCTGCCGTCGGGGGTTGATATCCGATGGAGCGGTTATTTAATGCCATCAGGACCCACATAGGGTATACCAAACGGCCAGACGAAACAGTTGTTACCACTTGGTTTCAGGCAGTCTTCCGGTGGACAGTCCTTAACCGTCCGCTGTGCCACAGAGTGCGACAAGAATTTGTGCTGCGGATTCAATGGTTTCCGATTGCGACAGCGTTTCGAGTAACCGCCGTTGCCGGTTGGTCCACACCATGGGCGTTGTCGGATCGCAGCCTGCAACACCCAATACTTCCAGAATCGCGCTATGCAAAGCGCTGACACCTTCGCCATGCCGGGCGCTTAGGCAAATGACTTTCATTCCCGCAGGAAGCCTGCCGATATCAAATTTCAACGGCATATCCATTTTATTAACCGCATAAATCCAGGCGCACGTTTGACGGCCAGAGTACCTGTGCGTCAGCGGCATGACGGGATGGACCGCCAGTGTGCCATCCAGCACCGTGACCACAACGTCCGCATTGAGCGTCTGCTGGTGCGAACGACTAATCGACTCGCGTTCCAGCATATCATCCGTCGCACGTATTCCGGCTGTATCCACCACAACAGCATTCATACTCACAGCCCCGGCGGTCAGTCGGATTGTCACATCCACCCAATCCCGCGTGGTGCCGGCTATATCACTGGTTATGCTGACCGACCGTCCGGCCAACGCATTAAGCAAGGTCGATTTTCCCGCATTCGGAAGGCCAACCAATGCAATGCGCGGCGGGCGCAAAAAATACTCTAGAAAAATTGCGCGTTCCAGAATCCATTGTGCCTGCGAATGCACCCGCCATAACTCATCCGCGTGAGGCCGGCTTCGCAACTGGCGCAATAATCTCTGCCCCCAGGCCGCCAGGCCCTTTTCATGCTGGTTGGCTAATAAGTGCACCACGAAGGCATTATCAATGGCCGGCAATGCCCCCAATACTTCATCTAATATCGCCGGCGCAGAAGAATCGTAATGCCCTTTAACCGCGTAACTTATGGGAAAGTCGCCCGTATGAACTGGAATCACCGCCCCCACAGCCCGCAACGCATCTAAAATTTGCTCCACCACCACCACACCGCCGTGCGCATGAATTTCAAAATACTCTTCATGGCGGCAGACAATCAGAGCCTCATCGATCTCCTGCCCGTTATATTTTAGTGTGGCAAGCTTAATAGCACCCGCCGAGATATTTTTTGCGCCGTGAAACATCTCCGCCAGAGCCATCCGCGCTTCCAATCCGGTAACCGCTATAACCGCAATCGCACCGGCACCGGCAGCGGTGGCACACCAGGCGCATAAACGCCGGACATTTTCATTTTCGGACGGGGCCGACGCTGAGGTTGCCGGCCCACCGGTTTGATTTATCGTTGCCATGATTACACCATGAACGTCCGCGTTGCATTAAATTGCGCCATGTTTGCCCCCCCTCTGTCCACCTTCGCACACGGACGGCACGCGGATATTGCCGCCTTTAAACCGCGACCTTGAATTGGATCGGTGGATGCGGGTCATAGCCAATCACCGTGAAATCATCAAAGGTTAACTGATCAAAGGGTTTGCACGCTATTTCCAGTCGCGGCAGTGGCCGGGGGGAACGCTTGAGCTGTTCCTTCAGGCCCGCGAGATGGTCATATTCCGCTCCTGATGAGCCGGTACCATCGCTTGGGGCGACATAAATATGGGCATCCACGATGGTATGGCCAAACTCACCGACAGCCAGGCCGCACTCTTGTGCAATCATCTGTGTCAGCGTGGCATAGCAGGCCAGATTGAATGGGATTCCCAACGCAACATCACCGGAGCGCTGGGAAAGATGACAATTCAGTTTGCCATTCAGCACTTGAAATACAAAACTGTAATGACATGGGGGCAGTTTGCTGGTTTCCGCGTTGCCCGGCTCCCAGGCGCTGACGACCAGTCGTCGGCTGTTGGGATTGCGTTTTATTTCATTGATCACATAGGCAATTTGATCAATTTCCCGCACCGGTGCCGTGGACTGTCCAGTGATCGCAAGCGGAGCATGACTCTTTTGCACCGGATGCGGAAATCGCCGCCAGTACCGACCATAGGCGGTTTCCAATTCACCATTCTCGTCGGCCCAGGCATCCCAGATTTTGGTCTGTTTACGGAGATTGCGAATATGCTCTTCTCCGGACAGATACCAAAGAAGTTCCCTGAGCACGGCGGGATAATTCACTTTTTTAGTTGTCAGCAACGGAAAGCCGTCACCAAGATTGACTTTGTAAAACGCGCCGAAATAACTGATGGTGTCCACACCGGTCCGACTGGCCTTGCGCGTGCCTTTTTCCATCACCAGTCTGACCAAATCAAGATATTCTTTCATTTCCGTAGTTCCAAGTTAAAGCGTCCGCACACTGACTTTGCCCTATTGACTCCATTGTGTCGGATGGCAGTTTAGCACAGCGGACGATGGCCGCAAATACGACGGCGGGATTCGTCCGCTATCCTGCCAAGTCCCCGTACTCTGTCACGTCAAGAGGTGCTAACTGGACGTAGAACCTTTGCAGGCATCATTGACCGGCCCATTGATGTTCGACGATCGCCGAGGTGATGCGTGTGGCGACATCGACAGCAAATACTCCGTCTTCACCGGTAACGGCGGGCTCACCGCCCGTGCGCACCGCGTGGAGAAAGCTTTGCAATTGCAGCTTCAGTGGTTCCTGATCATCTATTTCCAACTGATCCACATGTACCAGTTCGGTGTAATCGAGATTGGAGAGATCGGGCGTTTCCTCAGCGGCCAGTTGTTTTTGCAGGATATCAAGCTGGGCCTGATTGGCCGTTTTTGTAATCACCACGCCGGCTTTTTTCTGATAATCCACACTCACATACGCATCCGGGCTGAAGAGCCTCATGCGGCGTTCGGTTTTCATCGCCAGACGCGAGGCGGTGATATTGGCCACGCAGCCGTTGGCGAACACAATGCGGGCGTTGGCGACATCTTCATGGCGGCCAATAACCGCCACGCCGACGGCCGCAATCGAGGCCACCGGCGAACGGACAAAATGGTGGATAATATCAATATCATGAATCATCAAATCGAGTACCACACCGATATCCACGCTGCGGAAGCGCATGGGGCTGATGCGGTGGACTTCGATAAAGCGCGGCTCAAGTTGATGTTTGCTTAACGCCCGGACAACAGGGTTAAAACGTTCCGAATGCCCCACCTGCAGTACGCATTGTGCCTGGCGGGCCTGCGTTACAAGAGCCTGAGCATCCGATACCGTGGGGGCCAGCGGCTTTTCAATGAGCGTGCTGATCTTGCGGTTCAGCAGGGGTTCCGCCAATGCCCGATGGAAGATTGTGGGCGTGGAAATACTGGCGGCTTTCAGATTTGGAGAGGCTCGCAGCAGTGCTTCAATGGAAGTAAAGGCCTGACAGTTATATTGTTGGGCCAGAGCCTGGGCACGTGACACATCGCTATCCACTATGCCCGCCAACTGGGCTTCGGGCAAGGAGGCATAAATGCGGGCGTGGTGGCCGCCCATGCGACCGGCACCTATCACGGCAACTTGAAGTGGTGCCTCAGAATGCGAATCAGTTACCATGCGAAAGCCTTTCTTATTCGACTGCCAAACACAGTCCACGGCACACCGGAACAGTGCTCAACGGCTGCGGCTTAAATAACGCCGGATATTAAATCCGTGGGTTGACCTCATAACACCAGCCAACCCTTGCAGCGTGCCGGCTGATAATTCCAACGCACGGAGTTAATCGCCGGTCCACGGGGTCTTGCCGCGTAAGGATTCGCGGTAGCGGCCAAATTTTCCTTCCCCGGCCCGCCGGATAAACGTAAGCATGGTCTGAATCTCGTGGTTTCCGGGGTAACGTTTTTCCAGTTCCGCGGCACCGGCGGCGAAGGGTGTTTCTTTGCGGTATAGTAACCGATAGGCTTCTTTTATTGGTTCAATTTGCTTGTCATCAAAGCCGCGTCGCTTCAGGCCCACGCGGTTCAGGCCGCGCACCGAAGCCGGGCGGCCATCCACGGTAAGAAATGGCGGCACATCATGTACCACCACCGCCACACCTCCGACGAAGCTATACTGTCCGATACTGACAAAATGCGTCACTGCGACAGCACCGGAAAGTACAACCCCGTCTTCAACTTCAATGTGCCCGGCCAGCATGACGTTATTGGCGAAAATGCAGCGATCACGGACAAAACAATCATGGGCCACATGCACATTGGCCATCAGCAGATTGCCGCTGCCGATTTGCGTTATGCCCCCGCCATCTTCCGTGCCGATGTTGACCGTCACCAACTCACGGAAACGGTTATTATTGCCGATAATCACGCGGCAATCGCCGCCGCGATATTTGAGATCCTGCGGGATTCCGCCGATGACGCAACCGGGAAAAAAATGGTTATCTTTTCCGGCTACCGTATTGCCATGAATGGAAGCGCGATGATGCACTACGCAACCGGAGCCAAGAACAACGTTGGGTCCGATATAGGCAAAAGGCCCGACGGTTACGTCTTCAGCAAGCTGAGCACCGGTTTCAACCACGGCCATGGGATGTATCTGCGGCATATATTCCAATTCACAATAATTCTAGTACAACGCGTATCCGACCATTATAAGGAACCTGACACCCGTTTTGCGTCCGCCTACGTCTGAGATTCATCAACAAGCATAAACTTCAGTACCGCCTCGGCCGCCAGTTGATCGCCCACCATTGCCCGGCATTTAACATGACCGGTGCGGGCTTTTACTCGAATCGTCTGCGCTTCGAGAATTAACTGATCGCCGGGCACCACGGGCCGACGGAGTTTAACTTTATCCATCGACAGGAGCATCGGCAATTTTCCGCTGTGTTCGAGTTGGCGGGCCAGAAGCAGTCCGGAAAGCTGCGCCATGGCTTCCACAATTAAAACACCGGGCATTACCGGAGCTCCGGGATAATGGCCTTGAAAAAAAGGCTCATTCATGCTGACATTTTTAATTCCCACCGCATGATTATTGGAATCCATCTCAATGACCCGGTCCACCAGCAGCATGGGAAAACGATGCGGCAGGACGCGCGTAATTTGTTTAATGTCCATCACCGGATCACGGATACTCAAGGCGGCATGACGCTGCGCCTGAAGCATGGAAACCAGTTTGCGCACCAGGGCATGATTCAGCGAATGGCCCGATTTATAAGCGATGATTTTCCCGCGAATCGAGCACCCCAGCAGGTACAAATCACCAATCATGTCCAGAATTTTGTGCCGGACACATTCATCCGGAAAGCGATATTTGGTAGCAATCGGGCCGTCATTATCAATAACCAGCACATCACCTGGCTGCAGGTGCAGGCCCAGACCGCGCTGCCGCAGCATGTCCGCTTCGTGCTTGAGTACGAAGG
>JAJYGE010000527.1 GCA_021785155.1 Planctomycetota bacterium | reverse complement strand
AACCGGAGCAGCAATTACTGCTTGAAAAGTTGGGTCTGCATCTTCCGCCGCAGCCGCCACCCAAAATCTACGCCAGTCAATTGGCGGCCCTGGCACCGTATATGGAGGTACCAAATCCCTGAGTTCCTCATAAGTTTATGGTACAGACTTTTACCCCTGGTTCAGCGCCAGAGCCTTTTTTAGTGCCAAAGTGCGAAGGTTGGGCTAACTCCTAACTCCTAAATGCTGGCGGTACCGCCGCGCTGCGGAATCTGTCACAGGCCTCGCGCATGGTGTCAGATCAACCACCATTGCCATCCGGTGCTCCGGTAACTGGAAGATTCCCGACAAATAGGGGCACACTTGGTGTATCTCGCCGTCCTGCATAATTGGTTGGGCATGGATTCATTGGCTGTTCCGGGGAACCGCTTTCCGTTGGGGTGCGCTGCACCAAAAAGCGGGTTTAGGAATACGATACAGCCTTGACTCGGCGAGGCCTACGCCATAAAACGATAACCGTCGGCGGCGTCGCGCCCCAATGATTCGGTATGCTGAAGGAACCCGGAAAAACCGGCCAGCGCGGCAGAATATCAAACCACTTGGTTTGACAATTCGTATTGGCTCTTGTAGGAACATGGACTGTAAAGTTCCTGGCGGAAGTATTGGTCCTGAAAAAAAAAGACCACGAGGAGAACTGAATGTCGCAACCCGCGGAAATTGTCGCTGAACAGTTGACCAAAGCTTATGGTAAATTTTTAGCGGTCGATAATATCAGCTTTGCCGTGCCCAAAGGCATGGTGGTGGGTTTTCTTGGCCCCAATGGTGCCGGAAAAACCACGACCATTCGTATGTTAACCTGCTTTATGCCTCCCACCAGCGGTACCGCCCGGGTGGCCGGGTTTGACGTATTTCATGACTCGTTAAGCGTGCGGAAACATCTGGGGTATCTTCCGGAAAATGCGCCCGTTTACATGGAAATGCGGGTGGCGGAATACCTGCAATTTCGGGGCCGATTGCGGGGCATGGATCGGCAGAGTATAAAAAAACGCATTGATGAGGTAGCCGAACTTTGCTGGCTGGCCGATCGTAAGCGCTGGCCGATTTCCAAACTTTCCAAAGGATACCGGCAACGCCTGGGAATTGCCGACGCTCTTTTGCATAACCCGCCGGTACTGGTATTGGATGAACCGACCGTGGGATTGGATCCATCACAAATTCGCGAAACCCGCAAACTTATTGCGAATCTGGCCGGGCTGCATACGGTGCTGCTTTCTACCCATATACTTTCGGAAGTGGAGCTGGTCTGCCAGAAGGTTATCATCATCGGGCGGGGAAAGATTCTCGCCCAGGGAACTCCGGAAGAATTAAAGCAGCAATGTGCCCAGCGCAGCGCCGGCGCACGGTTGATGCTCGAAGTGCGCGGCCCGGCGGATCAGATACGCTCGGCTCTGGCGGCGCTGCCGGGAGTAGATCAGGCCCGCACAATTGCGGATAACGCCGTAGGCACCATTGAACTGGTGGGCAAAATTGATGGCACCATGCGGGAGCAGATCGCGGCTCTCATTCAACAACGCGGGTGGGCCTTGCGTGAAATGCGTTCCGCCGGAGCGAGCCTGGAAGAATTTTTTGTTCAGATTACCGATCCGGGCGCGGCGGCGGCGGCCTGACGGCCTTTGCGTGTCCGCGCGCCCAACACCACCGATTGTTCCGGCGGTGACGGCATCATGGAGAATTGGATATGTCAACAACATGGGCTTTGGCAAGGCGTGAAATCGCGGGGCTGTTTTATTCACCCATCGGTTACATTGTTCTGGCTATTTACCTGCTTTTTGTGGGACTGCTGTTTTCATTGCTGGTCATGCAACCGGGGGCCATCGCGGACCCCGGACCGATGTTTCAGTGGAATCATCTGATTTTAATTTTTGTTGTGCCGTTTATGACCATGGCGCTGTTTTCAGAAGAATACCGGTCCGGGCGCATTGAAACGCTGCGCACCAGTCCCGTTACTGATTTTCAACTGTTGATGGGGAAATTTTTAGGGGCCATGGGATTTTATTGTGTGGTTATCGCCTCAAGCCTTATATTTATCCTGATACTGTCACTGTTTGGCCGGCCTGATTACATGACGGTGCTGACCAGTTATCTGGGCTTGCTGCTGATGGGGATGTTGATGGTCTCCATCGGATTATTTTTTTCCGCCTGCACGCAGCATCAGATACTCGCCGCGATGAGCAGTTGCGTTACATTGGTGGCATTGGGGATTTTGTTTCAGGCCATATCGTATTTTCTCGGTTCGGCTCTGGGGGTTTCCTGGGCGTGGTTACGCACGTTGCGGCATGTGTTGCGGTATCTGGCGATTGAACCGCACATGGTTAATTTTTCCCGAGGCATTATTGATAGCCGTAACGTCGTGTTCTTTCTGACCGGAGCGGGGCTGTTTCTGTTCCTTACCTATGTTGTGCTGGAGAGTCGCAAATGGCGATAATCCGGAGGTCAGCCAACAGCCGTCAACAAGCAACAAAAAACGAACGTCGCGTGATCGGAGATTTGGTCAATTATGGTTGATGTGGAAAAAAAAGAAGAAAAAGCGCCGGCACCCGCAGCGGGAAAGCCGGTATGGACCGCCGGAAAGCGCCGCTCCATTTACGGCTCCAACACCGCGATTCTGGTAATTGCGGCCGTGCTGGTGGTCGTATTTGTGGACTGGCTATCGGTGCGATTTAACTATTCCAGAGACTGCACCACGGGCGGCATTTATTCCCTGTCGCCCAAAACCCTGGATCTGCTCAAACTCGTCGACAAGAGCGGCGGTAAATTTTATCTGGTCAATGAATTTCCCACGTCTCTGGATGCTGATCCCAATGAGCGATCCCAGGGATTAAAAATTCAGCGGCTTATCCGGGAATACGCGGATGCTTCTTCGCACGTGGTGCAATACAAGCCCGCGACGCTCAATGCGTTGAAACGCAAAATTCGCACACGGTTCGGCGGGCAGTTTGATTCTTATCGCAAGGCCGTGGCTAAATTTGCTCCGCTTGCGGCGGAGTTGAATACATTTTCCGCCGGGGAAGCCAGGAAAATCAACGCCTTGCAGAATGCGCCGGCGGTGGCAACCACCAGCGATGAGGCCCAGAATTTTGCCACATTGCAGTTGAGCTTCAGCCACAGCGCCGGTGTCCCGCACATCATTGCCCGGTTGCGGCGAAAACTGGCCGCCACACGAAAAAATCCATTGCCGGATTGGCCCTCGCTGACGAGCTCCATGGCGTCCGATTTAGGAAGCATTCAGCAGCAGTTTGAAGCGTTGGGCAAGAACAACGTTATTGCCGCCTTCAGCCCTCTGGTGCAAAAACTTCTCAGAAAACAGTCCGCCGCGTTCCGGGCGCAGGCCGCAAAAATAGGGGCTTATACGACGCTTTTAAACAATCTTAAGCCGGTAAAAGCCGGTGCCGTACTTGGTGAACTGCGTGCGGATTCATTGATTGTCATTGGTCCAAAGATCGTTAAAGTGCTCCGGCAGGATCAATTGTTTTTGCCGCAGGGAAATCCCGGTCAGGGCCGATTGCAATACCTCTTTCAGGGCGAGCAGGCGGTAAATTCCGCGCTTTTGGCCATGACGCAGGCACACCGCACCAAAGTAGTGTTTGTCAGCGCCAATTCGATGAATCTTATTTCCGCGGGCGGGCCGTTTACGGCGGCGGCCAAAATGTTGCGGCAAAACAATTTCAAGGTTTATCAATGGTCCCCTGGTCCGGGCGGCAATCCGCAATCACCGACTTCCTCCGAGAATCCGCCGGCAATCGGCAAGGGTGTGATTTGGATTGTGCTGGATTTGCCGCCATCGGGCCAGATGGCGCAAATGGGTGGGATGATTTATTCGTTGCTGGAGCAGAAAATTGGACAGCACCTGGCGCAGGGCGGCAATGCGCTGTTTCTGCTAAGTGCCATGCCTCCGCAGTTGATGATGATGACGCAGGGCCAGATTCCGTTCAAAAGCCTTCTGGCTGGTTATGGCATTCGCCTGCGCAGCACCTATCAGGTCGTGCAGCGTGTGCCGGCGCAGGGGGGGCACCATCTTGATGTGCCGCAAATTCAGATTGCCAATTATCCCGACACTATTATCACCAAACCCATCGAATCGCTTGCCACGATGCTCGTGGGAACACAAGGACAAAACGGATCATTTGTGCTTTCGCCCACGGTTGTCGGCACCATGGCTCCAGAGCCGAAAGGTGTGGCGGCAAAAATCTTTCTGCAAACGTCCGCCAGCCCCAATGTTTTTGGCCAAACGCAGCCTGCGGCACCCGATGCCGCCTTTAACCCGACTACCGATCTGAAATCTCCCGTACCTCTGGGTGTGATGGCGGATAAGGGCCACAACAGGGTTGTGGCAATTGGTAATTTGATGTTCGTCACCGACGGACTGATTAATGCGGCATCCCCGGCTCTGGCCAATGGGGCGCTGACCATGATTTCCAACTTCCCGGGCAACGCGGAAATCTTCATGAACAGCATCTATTGGCTGAGCCATCAATCGCATCTCATTGCGGCCAGTCCACGCGCTACGGTGGCGTTGCGCATCCAGCGCATGAGTAATACGCAGGAAGCGTTCGTTCGCCTCAGCAGTTTTGCCATGCCGGCGATTCTTGTGATTGCCATTGGTTTGGTGGTGTTTGTGGCGCGGCGGCGAATATAGCAGACGGGCGCAGCGGGATGCAGCCGGCACAAAGTTACACGATGACTATCCATAAAGGATTTGCACGATGAATTCGCGATTGACCATAGCGGTACTTTTAATTCTCATTGCTCTCGTGGGTGTGGTGGCGTATGTGAGCCGACAGCCCCGCCCGCCGACGCATGCAACAAAACATAATGATGTGTTTTCGCCGCACCTCGGTACCCTGAAAAGCTTCTCCTATAAGCCGGCCAACGGGCCGTTGTTGGCGTTTGAGCATGTCGGTTCCCATTGGTGGATTGTCAGCCCGATGAAGGTTCGGGGCCGGGATTATGCCATTGGCGATCTGGCCCGCACGCTGGCGGATCTGAAATGGCGCTATCGTATTCGGATTGCCGCCACCGGTTCGCATTCTCTTTCCAGGACCGGTTTGGAAAAGCCCCATGGCGTTCTAACCTTGCTGGATAAGGCGGGAAAGAAATTTACGCTCAATATCGGCACGCGGAATGCGACTGGCCGACTGTATGTGCATGTGGCAAACACGCATAATTCCTATGTCGATGTCGTCAAGGCGGATTGGCTGACCCGGCTGAAGCGTCCGGTGGAAAAATTCCGTAATCGCTCATTGGCCTCTTTCCATACGCGCAATATTGCCGCCATTACGCTGCACACGGACAAAGGAATAATTCGACTCGTGCCGCACGGCAAGGGGTGGCGTATGACCCGGCCTTGGCCGGTACCAGCGGCTGATGCCGCAGTTACCAGTTGGATCAGCAATTTGCAACTGCTTACCGCCCATAGCTTTTCCGATCTGTCGGCCAATCGGGCCGGATTAAAAAATGGGCCGCTGTCGATAACCGTGGATTTTAAAGCGCCGCATCCATTGCTGGCCGTGGCCAAAAAAAATAAGGCCATGCCCGCGCATGCGGTTCCCGCCCCGACGCCTCTGGTGGTTCAATTTGGAATTAAAACGGATTTGACCGGCAAATTCCTTTATGCCCAAAGCAGTTATAATCCTGGTATAGCGGTCGTGCGCAATACAGCTTTCAGCCAACTTAATGAATCGTTTTCCAAACTGCGCAGCAAAACCGTGGTTGATCTCACCGGTGTCAAACTGCAACGAATCGCCATCCGCCGTGGAGCGCGGACCGTTGTGCTCAGCCGGGAAGAAAACAAATGGATAACCGGGAAAAACGGCCCCGCAAATGCCAAACTGGTAAATGATCTGCTCTCGGCGTGGAAGCCGCTTAAAGCGCAAAAATGGTTTATCAATGCCCGTCCGGTGTCATTGGTTCCGCCCATTACCGTGGATGTGACACTGCGGCGGCCAGTTAAACCAATGGCCGCGGTTGCCAAGGCGAAACCGGCGGTGAAAAGCCAATTCGTGCCGGAACATGACGTGCTGACGCTTTGGCGGATGAGTATTTCCCGGCTGGCCGCAACCACGACCCCCGCCAAAGCTCATAAGACCACCCAAACTGCCGCTACCTCCCAATGGCGTGCTGAACTGAGAAAATCCGGTGCCGCGCCCTCAAATCCAGTATGGAGTTTTCAGCCGCAGAAAAGTTTGGTGGCCGCCGTGCGGGCTTTGCTGAAAAAATAACGGGCTTGCGGCAGGTTCTGCCATTTTGGCCATAAAGCCGCCAAAGACAGGAAGCTGTCCACATTCAGTGTGTACAGTTTGAATGGAAATATCACCCCATGGGCTAGTGCCCTGTTCCACCCGTAATTACGGGTGGATTGGCCTCAAACCGGCCAGATGCCAGGAGTCGGCGGCGAGAACCGGGTTCGTTAAACCCCTTGAGCCGACGCGACGCCGCAGATGGCCGGTTTCAGGCCAACCCTACGGGCGGGGGCCAAGGGGCCGTGGGCTTTGTCGCTCGTCGTCAACGTATGTATCCATACGTAATCCTCCTCGC
>JAJYGE010000337.1 GCA_021785155.1 Planctomycetota bacterium | reverse complement strand
ACCGACCGAGGAAAATACGTATAACCATCCATTACGTATCGCGCCGCGGAAATCGTGGTTTAATCATTTTTCGCGAAAGTTTGTTTACCGATTCCAGCCTGATTCCATGACGGTATTTCGCATCAACTTGACTCCGCCGCCGCGGAAATGACGCCGCGTATGAAAGCCGCAATAGGATTTTCAGCCCAGCTGTGATTCTTTGGAGTGCTTAATATGAACCCGACACTGAGGTTGCTGTCGGCCACGATGGTGGCGATGATTGGGGGCGCGTTCTCGATGTCAATCATGGCCCCCGCGTGGGCCAAAAGCCAACGGCATGATACTTTACTGACCGTGTCCGCCACGGTGGCGATGAATCGGATGCGGCCACCCGTAAGGCAATCATTTATGGGCTTTTCCATTGAATGGAGCATGGTCGATGGATTGACCACGCGCCGATATGGTCGGCAACGGGCACTGATAAATCTGATGCAGCAATTACAACGGTGCAACGGTCCGATGGTATTGCGCATCGGCGGTAATTCCGAGGATGAGGCCGCGTATAATTTGCCACACGATCATGGTTTGCCGAAATTTGTGCATGTCAATATTACCCGTCAGACGTTAGAGCGGCTGGCCGCGCTGGCCCGGGCAACGCACTGTAAATTTATTATCGGGTTGAATCTGGGCGTCAACAGGCCCGCGCTGGCGGTGCGGTTGGTGCGGGCCGCGGAACGCATCATCGGCAATCAGCACATTCTGGCTTTTGAAATCGGCAATGAAATTGATTCGCTGGGGCGCTTTGGCGGCATCTGGAAGCATAATAACTTCGCCTTGTGCATGCGGCGCTGGAATCGGTATGCCCAAGCGATTCGTCCGTACTTAAAAAGAACCAGAGAGATTGCGGGGCCGGCGTTTGCGGGCGGCTGGAACCGGGATATTTCAAAATTTATCGCGTTGGAACACCGGCGGCTTTGTCTGGTAACGCTGCATCGCTATCCACTGGGCGCGCCGATTAAAAATCCGAAATCACCGGCGTTTGCCAGCATTGCCCATCTGCTGGGCAACCGGGCGGCGCGGGTCTTTGGACCGGGGCTTATGCAACGGACCATCACCGTAGCGGCTCGCTACCACCTGCCGGTGCGGTGGGGTGAAATGAATTCCGCCTATGGCGGCGGAAAGCAGGGTGTCAGCAGCACGTTTGCCTCCGCATTATGGTGTGCCGATGCGCTGTTTGAAGCGGCGGATGTTGGTGCCGCCGGAGTAAATGTCCACATGTCGGAGGGCTTTGACCAATTCCCCGGCGCGTACGATCCGATCTATTTTTATCCGCACGGGCCTTTGGAAGTGCGGCCATCGTTTTATGGCATGTTGCTTTTCGCACAAGCCATTAAGAACCACGCCCAGATCGTCCCCGTGACATACCGGTCACCTGCCAATATTAAAATATGGGCGACCCGCGCCGCCGACGGGGCTTTACGCGTTGTGGTGCTGAATAAATCACTGCATCATCCGGCGGCGGTCAACTTGCGGCTGGGTTCGACATCGCGCGTGACTGTGACAACATTGACCGCGCCATCGGCGCTGGCGGTGCAGCATATAAAGTATGGCGGCCAGAGTTTTTACGGTTCAGCCGACGGAAAACTGCGCGGGGTCAAGATACGTACTTCCATCCACACCTCCGGCGGAGGCATAGCCGTGTCAGTCGCGCCGTGCAGTGCCGAATTAATATGCAGTGCAAAATGATATTGCATTGCATTATCGATGTAATTGCCCCGGATCGTTCACGAATAATCCTCGATAAAAGCCTGTTTTTGCAGTGTTTGCTGAAAATTCGTGCCGGCCTTGGATATGCAAGATGCGTGCAATAATCAATAAAATTGCATTTAATAAAGACGCGAATTTTAGTTTATCCATGGATTCGCTGGTCGGCATTGGCTTGTGGATAGCTATTCTAAATGACGGTTGAAACTCATGCGATGGAATACCCGTAATGTCCCATAATAAAAAATATTTAACTTTTACTTGCGTTGAGGTGCAAAACGTTGTAGACTTGTGCTATAGGTTAAGAGATGGCTCTGAAATCAGTCAGAGCGATTGCAACAGGACGGTTGATTTTTGAGTGCAGAATGTCGATGAGAATTTCAATAATCAGCCACCACGGCGACGACGAAAGTTTTGTTCACACGGTTATGGCCGGGCGTCAGAGCCGCAAATTCCGCGATCCGTCTCCTGAAACATTGGCCATGCGGCCAAGCGGGAGTGGAAATAGAAAATCTCTTTTGAAAGGGAGATGTTTATGAAAACCAATCGTAGTAGTTTCCAATTCATGTTGGTTGCCGGGGCCTGCGGTGCAGCCTTGGCGGTGCTGCAGTGCTCCGCCGGTGCCTCCGCCAGCACAGTTTATGATGGATTTAATTACAGCGCCTTATCCAATGGCGCAGATATTGTCGGGACCACCACCACTGGAACTGGGCTCACCGGTAAGTTTACCGGCGTTTCGGACAATGCGAATTCCACCTACACATATCAAAGTACGGGCTTGACCTTTGCAAATCTCCAAACATCGGGTGGTGCGGTATCGGTATCTACGTCATATTGGGGCGTGCTTTCTGAGCAACTCAGCACCGTGCCGGGAGCCGGCAGTTATCTCTATGGTGGTTATCTCGTCGATCCAACAAGCGTCAATGGCAATACCAGCGGAGTGATACCGTCAAACACACATACAGATATTTTTACAGAGATTGGATCCTCCGGCTCGTACGCGAGTGGCGAGGTTGCTTCCTATTCGAAATATTACGGAAATGGTACCGACCATATCACTGGGGCAGTTGGTTCGGGGAGTTTGGGTAACGCTGGCGTAGATTCAGGCACGGCTCTGACTATTGGCACGACCTACCTGGTACTATTCGGCGTGTCTAACGTCAACGGCACGAGCGGAGGGAGCAAAATAACCCAATGGATCCTAAATTCCGCCCAGTTTGCCCAGGACGAAGGCAACCTGACTGCATCTTACCTGAACGGTTTGGCGACTGGCACAGGTGCCGGTCAGATCCAACAGATTGGCTCCTACTCAACAGCTTCATCCATAGCGATAACTTCCACTGATGATTATCTATCAGTAGGGCTATTCCGCGGATTTAGCCCAAGCGCCGCTACATTTGACGAGGTACGTCTTTCTTACGGCGTCGGCAGCAGCCTTGCCGCGGTGGCACCTACCGTTGTTCCGGTTCCGGCTACTGCCAGTCTGATGGGCGTCGGTGCCCTTGGCCTGTTGTTGTTGCGAAGGCGGAATCGCGCGACGGTCTGATGGTCGTTACGTGCTTCGTGTGGACAGTTGTGCCCGGGGTTACTGATCGTCTGGTCAGCCGGGAGTAGAAATACAAAATCTCTTTTGAAAGGGAGATATTTATGAAAACCAATCGTAGTAGTTTCCAATTCATGTTGGTTGCCGGGGCCTGTGCAGCGGCGATGTCGTTGGCGGCCATGCGGGCTGGTGCGTCGACGGTCACGTTATACACGTTTAACTCTGGACAGCCGAATGCGATTTATGACGGACTGACCTACAATATCGGTGACGAAATTACGATTGGAGCCAATCCCCTCTCGGTCACTGCAATCGGCGCTTTTGTGGATACTTTAACCAGCGGCAGTGAAGCATATATTACGAACGGTGCAACGAACGTCGCGTTCACCGCCTATATTTATTCGACAACCGCCAACAGCACCCCGCTGGACACCGTGGCGATCCCGATTGGAACAACGGTCGGCTCCCAGGGTTTTGCCTACGCCGCCCTGACCACGACGCTTTCAGCCAACACCAGCTACATAATCTCTGAAGCGATGACCGGAACTGGCTCCGACGGAACGCCCTTTGGTTATAACAGCACTGATTCTAGTGCTGGCGTTTTCACCGGTGCCACGTTCGTAAAAAACATGTTTGCAACGACCACCAGTGGCTATCCCGGCATTAACAACAGTGGCTTCAAGGAATTTCTCGGTGCCAACCTCCAGTATTCCGCGGTTCCTGAACCGGCATCTTTTGGCCTATGCGCTGTTGGTGCCATGGGCCTGCCGCTGCTGCGAAAGCGGAATCGCCGGGCGGTGTGAGTCTGTAACAATAGCCGCCGCCCTATTTTCTCCGGCCAATGTGGTTGGGATGGCGTCGCGGAAATAGAAAATCTCTTTTGAAAGGGAGATATTTATGAAAACCAATCGTCGTAGTATCCAATCCATGTTGGTTGCCGGGGCCTGCGGTGCAGCCTTGGCGGTGTCCGGCGCGGCGATGGCCAGCGATGTCGGGCTTTCCGGAACAGAAACGTTCGGCTCCGCCGGATATCCCGGTCCCGCATTTAGCAGCCCGCCGGCCGGCGCGCAGTCGGGTCTTACCACCACCGTGCAATATTATGTTCCGACATTTGGAACGAATTCTGGCGGCGGGTACGTTGGCGGGGGCGGGTACGGCAGTCCGGCTGGCGGTTTGGCGACACCGAACCCAAGCCTCCAGACGCTGGCGAATATGGAAAGTTTTTTGGGCACTGGCTCATTTACCGTTCCCGCTGCGGATTCGAATAATGGACTGGCCACAACGTATACCACCGCCTCCGAAACCAAAGCCGTCACCACCATGGGGAATGTAATTGAACCTGCCAATCCTGACTACCCGGGGTATCCGTTGAACAATGTTGCGGCTGACGCACCGGTCGCATACAACGTGGATCAGCAGGGATACATCGACATTGCCACGGCGGGAACATACACCTTCAATATGGCAGGAGCCGACGATGCGGCGGAGGTGTATCTTGGAGGCAACGGAAGCGTGGGTAGTGGTACAGCGATCGTGGCTTACGGCTACACCGGCACCCTCGGCACAGCGGCCAATACCAGTGCCGTTACCTTTTCAAGCCCCGGCCTGTACAATTTTGAATTGTTTTATTATCAGGGCTACGGCGGGCAGGGTCTTACCTTTACCGTGACGCCGCCAAACGGCGGTGCCGCTCCAACCTACTACGCGGCCGTGCCCGAACCGGCATCGTTGGGCCTATGCGCCGTTGGTGCCATGGGCCTGTTGCTGCTGCGGCGGCGCAAGATGACCTGATTGCTTGGGCCTGGTCGGGCCGATAAGTGGATATAAAGGAGGGCTGGCCGAGATGTCTCGGTTCAGCCCTCTTTCATCCGCCACGGAGACTTGTCGAACGGCTGGTTGACAGGGGATCGCGAATTACAGCCGGAATTTGCGGCCTGCCGATTCTGATCTCTGCATTCTGCATGTTGGTACAAGAAGACGATGATGCTCAATATCAATCAAAAAAGCAGATCCCTTTCAGGTGCCCGGCGCGGCGAGGGTGTTTGGCAGATTGGCCGTTGTTCCTCGAAGCCGCCAAGGCGGCACGGTTTTACCCTCGTGGAACTTCTGGTGGTGATTTCCATAATCGCCATTCTCATCGCGCTGCTGTTACCGGCATTGGCACGGGCCAAGGCCCTGGCTGAAAGCACGGTGTGCGAAAGCAACCTGCGGCAAATTTATACTCTTGAGTCCGAGTACGCATCGGAAAGCTCCGGCTGGTTTACCGGCGCAGCCAACTACGGCCCCACGCAGGCTGCACCGGGTTACGCTTACTACAGCTACGCCGGCAGTTGGTTGCCTTTATTGATCCATGAAGCAACGGGACGTAATATGCCCAACCAAGCAAACTTCTGGGACCTTGGGGCACCGCAGTTGGCTGTGCCGGCGTGGGCGGTCTGTCCAGCGGATCCATCGATCCCTGTTCCCATCACCGTGCCGCAAGGCGCGGATCCGGATTGGTTACAGTACGGCCCATATATTGTTTCCTACGGTGAAAACAGCTTCAACATGCTGGTTGGCGACGAACGTGTTGCCCCGGCCGGCGTCACGGCTACTGGTGATCCCTCTGATCCCGCTGCGCAGTTCTGGACCAACTGGTACGCGCTGAAAAACACATCCCAAGGGCAAGTTCCCAACGCCGGTGCCACCGTCACACCCGGCGACATAGTGTTCTTCGCCGATCACGGCGGCGGGGACCGGTTGGATATGAACTACGCAACTCTTCCAAATTTAACCGGCGTTGCCGTCCCCGGCGGTGCCTGGCCTTGGCAGAATTGGGCTTCCGATGCTCCCATGCCGGAATGGCACGGCTATCAGGGGAACACCTGGATGAACATTTTGTATCTGGACGGCTCGGTGGCCCCGTATTTCACCAGCCAGATAAACGCTTACATTTATACCCCCAACGGCAACAATCCAATAATGAACTGGGATTTGTACAGATTGGGTGATTGATTTTTGAGGGATGGGGTTGAACTTCGGTGAGGATCTTTCCTCCCATTGTGTAATTCCGTGCTTTGCTGATACGCAATAAAAAATAATATTGCATTGCGTAAGTGATTGAATTGCTGCGGTGCCTTCGCGAATAATCCGCTATAAAAGCCTGTTTTTGCAGTGTGTGCTGAGAATTCGTGCCGGCCTTGGATATGCAAGATGCGTGCAATAATCAATAAAATTGCATTTAATAAAGACGCGAATTTTAGTTTATCCATGGATTCGCTGGTCGGCATTGGCTTGTGGATAGCTATT
>JAJYGE010000341.1 GCA_021785155.1 Planctomycetota bacterium | reverse complement strand
CGGTGGAAGACGTGTTTTCCATTAAGGGGCGCGGTACTGTGGGTACAGGCCGTGTGGAACGCGGAACCATCAAGGTTGGTGATGATGTGGAAATCGTCGGTCTGCATAAAGACCCGATGAAGTCGGTGGTTACGGGCGTGGAAATGTTCCAGAAGGTCCTGGATCAGGCCATTCCCGGTGATAACGTCGGCTTGCTGCTGCGTGGCGTGGAAAAAGAACAACTGGAACGCGGTCAGGTTATCGCGAAGCCCGGTTCGATTACTCCGCACACGAAGTTTGAAGCGGAAATTTACGTTCTCACCAAAGAAGAGGGCGGTCGTCATACCGCATTCTTCAAGGGCTATCGTCCTCAGTTCTATTTCCGTACGACGGACGTGACTGGTTCACTGGATCTTCCGGCTGGTACTGAAATGGTCATGCCCGGCGATAACGTGAAGATCACCGTGGATTTGGGCGAATGCCCAATCGCGATGGAACAGGGTGTCCGCTTCGCCATCCGTGAAGGTGGCCGGACGGTCGGTGCAGGCGTTGTGACCAAGATCCTCGCCTAACTGATTCGTTAAGAAGAATCTTGATGAAAACCATGGGCCACGCGGGCGGGAATCACCTGTCCGCGTGGCTCTGTCAATAATCAAGATTGATGAGTTGTTTTCAGGCCCGTAGAAAGTTTTTATAATACGGGCGCTGATTCGGTTGGTTATAAAGCACCAATCCGGAGCTTTGGGCGGGCCATGTGGCTGATTCCCGAAGTTGGAAAATATCGCTTGAAATGGAGTCGCGGAAATGGCGCGTGAATGGGCATGGTTACAGTGTAGTGAGACCAAAGACCTCAACTACCGTATCAGCATCAATCCGAAGGAGATGGATGTGAAGAAAACGTTCTTCAAATTCTCTCCGCGGTTGCGTAAACATACGGATCATAAGATCAAGAAGGGTAAATAATTGTTCGGAACCGGTCCGGACAAATGTTGAAGGCACTTACGGCAGTAGCTCAATTGGCAGAGCACCGGTCTCCAAAACCGGGGGTTGCAGGTTCAACTCCTGCCTGCCGTGTTGTTTGCGAGGTTCCTTAATCTTTCAACGAAACGTGTTGAATGTGTTGCGGAAGATTCAGGGCACGGCTTGGCAGAGCTGGTAAAACGGTCGCAGAATGTCCGGGTGTATAACCCTTCCGTTGCAGTGAAATCTGGAGTTGGTTTTGTCTTTCTTCAATATATATAAAAAAGGGCAGGGCAAGTGGGTTCGCTTAGGCACGGTCATTGGCCTGGGCCTGCTGATTGCTTTGGGTATTCTGTGGATTAAAAACACGTTTATGCCCTTGGCCCCCGCCTATTCCAAGATGATTATGGTTGTGCTTGTCGGTTCGCTGGGGGCATTGTTCTGCTTTTATGTGGTGAACCGCCCAAACCTTGCGGATTTTATGATCCTGACGGAAAGTGAAATGCGCAAAGTGGTTTGGCCAACTCGCCAGGCTGTGATTCGAGCCACGCGGCTGGTCGTGCTATCCACGCTGGGAATGGCATTTATGTTGTGGCTGGTGGATACGTTTTTCGTGTGGTTGTTCCGCGCGATTCATGTGATCAGATGATGCGGGATTGTCCGTATCGATTTTGAAGTGTCGGCGGTTTAATTCCGGCGGCAATTTTTGGCGAAATGAGCACTCAACAAATTACGGAGCGTCAAGTGACCGAATCTTCTACAAAACACTGGTGTGTGCTGAAGGTCGCTTCCAATAAGGAAGACCAGGTTCGTGACACGCTGGAACGCAAAGTAAAGGCGGAAAATCTTACGGACATTATCGGCAGACTGCTGGTGCCGCGCGAGCGAGTCAAAAAGGTCAAAGCCGGGCAGCAAAAAGTTGCCGAGAATAAAACCTATCCCGGTTATGTCTTTGTTGAAATGGAATTGAATTCCGACGGTACTATTCCCGAACGGGCGTGGTACGTTTTCAAAGAAACTGCGGGTGCCGGCGATTTTATCGGTCATAAAAACAAACCGGATCGCATGGCATCCAAAGAAGTTGAAAAGCTCATTGCCGATGCAGAGAAGCCGGAAGCCGGTCCAGCGGTGAAAGTGGAGTTCCTCAAGGGTGATGCGGTCAAGGTCAGGGAAGGTCCATTCGAAAATTTCGAGGGTATGGTGGACGAGATTTTCCCGGACAAGGGTATGGTTCGCGTGATTGTAACCATTTTCGGTCGCGCTACACCGTTGGAGCTGGAATATTGGCAGTTGGAAAAGGTGCAATAGATTCTGTAGAATGGGCGTTCCTCCGCGGCAATGTTTGGGAACATTCCGGGGCTATAATGAAGGTGTTGTGAAGGCCTGCCCGGAATGGAATACGCTTCGTTGGTGTTTCCGCATCGGGAGAAAGAAATAATACGTGCTGCGATGAATTTACTTGCTGATTCCGAAATTGCCGCTTCGCCGCCGCGCCGCCTGGTGCCAAAAACTACACTGGGCAAATGGCTGTGGATTGCGGGTTGTATTGTGGTGCTCATACCGCTGGTTATGGTAGGATTACTGCTTACGGTGGTGGCGATTGCGGCGGTACTGGTGCTTGGCTTGCTGTCGCTTCTGATAATTGCCGTAAGAAGCTTTCGACGTAAGTCCAGCGCGGAAGCAAATAAGCCATCGCTTTCTCAACGTTGGGTGGCCACAGATGGCCGGAGAAATGTAAGGGTGGTTCAAAGGACGAATGCTGAGGGTTGATTGTGCATCGGTTGTGTCCGGTGCGGGCTTTTCAGTGAAACAAGTATTTTGGTATACGTACAGGATTATTGAGGTTTAAGCTATGGCTAAGGTTAAGGAAATCGCCAAGAGATTCAAGATGCAGGCTCCCGGTGGCACCGCCACACCAGCCCCACCGATTGGGCCGGTATTGGGCGCTAATGGCGTGAACCCTGGCCAGTTCATTCAACGCTTCAACGCTGCGACCGCCGCTCTGAAGGGTAAAGTCGTGGGCGTGGAGGTCACGGTTTACACGGACCGTTCATTTGATTTTGTCATCAAGACACCGCCGGCATCCGTGATGATCAAAGATATTCTGGGGCTGGAGAAGGGCAGTGGTGAGCCGAACAAAAACAAGATCGGCAAGCTTACGAAAGTGCAACTGCGAAAACTTGCCCAGGAGAAATTACCTGACTTGAACGCATCCAGTGTTGAATCCGCCGAGAAAATTCTTGCCGGTTCCGCGCGTTCGATGGGTGTTGAAATCGCGGAATAAAATGAAGCTTGCCTTTTCCACCAACGCTTTCAAAAAAACATCGCTGGAAGAAGCCGTTGATTCCATTGCCGCCGCGGGCTATGGCGGCGTGGAAATCATGGCCGATGTTCCGCACGCATATCCTCCGCACATGCCGGATCTGCGCGTTGCGGAGTTGCGTCGGCAATTGGATTCGCTGAAGCTTCGCATATCCAATATTAATGCATTTACCTTTTTCGCCATCGGCGACACACTTCATCCATCCTGGATAGAGAAAGATCCCGCATTGCGGGAGAAGCGAATTCGTCATACCGAAAACTGCATTCGCATGGCGGCGGCATTAGGGGCGAAAACCATTTCACTGGAACCGGGTGGCCCGCTTGATGGTATGGCCCGCGAAGATGCACTGGCGCTGTATCAAAATGGTTTAATACAGGTTCTGCCGGTGGCGCAGCAATTCAATGTCGTGCTGATGGTGGAACCTGAGCCCCGGCTTTTGATCGAAACCACGGACCAGTGTGTGGAATTTCTCCAACGGGTGAATCACCCGCATCTGCGGATGAATTGTGATCTTGGGCATCTTTTTTGTGTCGGTGAAAACCCGGCTGAGTCATTTTTAAAATGTCATCCATGGGTTGCGCATGTGCATCTGGAAGACATCGCCTCAAGTCGCGTGCATCAGCACCTTATTCCCGGTCGCGGTGCCATGGATTGGACCTCCATTTTTGCGGCATTCAAGCAGGCGGATTATAAGGGATGGGCTACGGTGGAATTGTATCCGTATGAAACCACGGCACGGGAGGCGGCGGACGAGGCTTTCGCTTTTCTGCAGCAGTTTATCTAGGCTTGCCGCCGCGCCGGGGCGGGCGTTAGAAATCGGAAAAAACAATGGACAATTTTCAATATATAGATAGCCAATTGCATTGTGAGCTCGTTGCGGTGCGGGACATCGTGGAAAAAACCGGCACACCGACATATATTTACAGCCAGACAACATTACTTACCCATTTTGACCGCATTGCCGGGGCGTTTGCGCCGCTCAATCCGCTGATCTGCTATTCCATCAAATCTTGTGGGAATCTGGCCATTCTTCGGGCGCTTCAGGCACGCGGAAGCGGTTTCGATGTGGTCTCCGGTGGGGAACTATTCCGTGCTCTGAAAGCCGAGGCGGACGGGAAAATGATCGTCTTTGCCGGCGTGGGCAAAACCGATCAGGAGATCAATGAAGCCTTGGATGCCCGCATTGGCTGGTTTAATATTGAAAGCGAAGAAGAATTTTGGAATCTGGATCGGCTGGCCGGGGCGAAAAAACTTACCGCGCAAGGCGCGTTGAGGGTCAATCCGGATGTCAGCAGCGTCGGTACGCACCAGAAGACGCTCACGGGGAAGAAAGAAACAAAATTCGGCGTGGATATCGACCGTGCGGAATCATTTTATATACAGGCCTCTGCTGCGAAACATGCCCGGTTAAGTGCGTTGCATCTGCATATTGGTTCACCGATTAAATCAACACAACCGTATGTTGATGCCATTACCAAGGCTCTGGCGTTGATCGACCGTTTGGCGGGCCGGAATATTCATATTGATACGCTGGATATTGGCGGTGGCTTTGCCGCATTTTATGAGGGTAACGAGGCCCCATCGGCGGCGGATTATGCCGCCGCCATTATTCCACTGCTTAAAGACCGCAAACTCCGCATTATCCTGGAACCGGGGCGGTCTATCTCCTGCAATGCGGGCATTTTGGTTACGCGGGTGCAATACAGCAAGCAGGGGGGTAGTAAGAAATTTACCATTGTCGATGCGGCCATGAATGATCTGATTCGTCCGACGCTTTATGAAAGCTATCATTTCATCTGGCCGGTGGATGTCAGCGGTTGCTCCGCTCCCGATAATCGTCAAAGCACGCTGCGAACGGCGGGCGATGAAAAAGTGGACATCGTCGGGCCGGTATGCGAAAGTGGAGATTATCTGGCAAAAGATCGTTATTTGCCGACCACCAAACGCGGTGATCTGCTGGCGGTATTTTCAGCCGGTGCGTATGGTTTTGCGATGAGCAGCCAATACAATGCCCGTCCGCGTGCCGCAGAGGTTCTGGTGGATGGAAAAACCTGGCGGATTATCCGGCGGCGCGAAACCTACGATGATTTAATTGCCCCGGAATTATGAATTTGACCAAACGCGAAAGTCAATATGTTTTGTCTGTTCCAATGCTGACCCGGCAATGGATGGTGGAAGGTTATATCTGGCAGTGCCAGGGGCCATGTGAGCAACCGCCTGATGGGGCGCGATTTGTGGCGGCATTGCCTGATTTTCGGACGCTGATCGCCACGGAAATGCCAGTCGCCCCGGCTTTGGCGGGGTGCCTATTTACAGCTTGGGAAGTCGCCATTTACAGTGATGCAGATGAGCAAATCCCATTGGCGGTATTAGATACGCTTGGCCATTACGCCCAAATTGAGTCATTCAACGTGGCCCTTGAAGACGATACTGGCCATTCGCCCGATGAAATTACCAAACCAACATTTTGCCGCTTTCTCTGCGGCCAAACGACCGGTGAGTTGCACATTTGCCCGGATTAAATAAAAAGGCTGGCGATCCATTGCGGATCGCCAGCCTTTCATTGTTTGGACTGGTTTCTTCACTAATAAGCGACCAATGCCGTAGTTAAGGCGAACTTATTTAAGTTCGACCGTTGCGCCTTCAGCTTCCAGCTCTTTCTTGAGCTTCTCGGCTTCAGCCTTATCAACACCAGCCTTAACCACCTTCGGAGCGGCGGTGACCAGGTCCTTGGCTTCCTTGAGGCCCAGGTTGGTGGCCGCGCGGACAATTTTGATGATCTGAATGGTTTTCTCGCCGGGGGCTTTCAGCACTACGTCAAACGTAGTCTGTTCTTCGGCGGGAGCCGCGGCAGCACCACCACCAGCCGGGGCGGCCATCATGACGCCACCGCCAGCAGCGGCTTCGATACCGTGCTTTTCCTTCAGATAGTCGCTGAGCTGTTTAGCCTGCAGCAGCGAGAGGGCAACAATCTTATCGCCCAGTTCCATGATTTCAGCAGCAAATTCTGCCATAGTAAAACTCCACAAGTTCGCTTGTCTCCACCAGCCAAGGCGACGCGCCCCGTTTTAACTGCTCCAGGCAGGCTGAATGAATGACAAAAGACATAAAAAACAAAATAAGTCGCTTTTAATTCGTCCGTTTCGCTCAAGCGGCGGCCGCTGGCGCTTCCTTTTCTTTCTTTTCGATAACGGCCTTAACCAGACCGGCTACATTGCGGCCCGGCCCGACAATTTGTGCGGCCAGTTTCCGGCCAGGAGAAATCGCCAGTGTCGAAATTTGGGAATGCAATTCCCTGCGTCCCGGAAGTTTAGATC
>JAJYGE010000189.1 GCA_021785155.1 Planctomycetota bacterium | reverse complement strand
GAAACGTATCCCGATGGAATGCTGGAATATGATCAGGCATTGTTAAAATTCAAACAGTTAAATTCGCTGCCTCCCCTGCAATCGCAAATGGATCAAGTATCGCTTGAACGCATGAAACAGCAGGTCAAGCAAGCCGTGCATGACGCGGTTGGTCAGCAACAAAAAGCCGCCCGGTGGCGCTCCATGCGGCGCTGGTTTTATCGCTCCATGTCCATCGCTTCCGGAATGGCTGCCGCGATGGTGATTATCACGGGTGTTTATATTGTCCGGCAACATATTCAGGCCCATCAGGCTCGGGTCATGGATGCGGAAAATACATTTCATGAAATGGCGGAAAGCCAGTTGCCTTATCGCGCCAATACTTCTATCAGACAGATACGCACGCGTATTGATCATTTTGGCTCCCGCAATATGTTTGATGCCCAAAGCGGCGCGGGCAGTGCGGGAATTATGCATCTATTTAACGCACTGGACAAAATCCCGATTCCGGGAGCTGAAAATGGCTTGCCGCAAACCGACAATGTTCAATAAATATAGCGAGGATTTTGCCTATGGCGTTGCGTTCTACCTTCCGCGGGCCTCGTTTGGCTTCAGTTTTGTTGGCTGCGGGTCTTTTTTTCGTGCCGACGTCTGTTATTTTCAGCGCTTCACCATCGAAAGCGCCGGCACACCAAAATCCTCCGTTGCGACTTTCAGTCCAGCAGATTAACCAGATCATGGATTTTCTAAAAACCACCGAGCCTGACGTTTATGGCAAAGCCGAAATTCTGCGTCGATCTGATCCCCAACAGTTTGACAAACTCATTGCCGAAGCGGCACCAAATTTTGCCCGATTGGAGCGACTGCGACGAACCGATCCCAAATTGCTGCATTTAACATTGTTGGATTTGGCCGATACACATGAATCTTTCAAACTCGCCGGAGAGCTAAGACAGCCCGGCCTGCCCCCATCGGCGGCGCAACTTCTGCGGGTCCGCCTGCAACAAGTTGTCACCGGGCAGTTTGACCTCCGGCAAAAAATTCGTCTCCATGAACTGAATCAACTGGTCAAAAAAATCAATGAATTAAAAGCCCAACTCAAGCATCGCGAAACACAAAGGCAGGTAATTATCAACCGCCGCGTGGCACAACTGATCGGCAAACCGCCGAGCGTTAATTGGTAAAAAAAACGCCGGGCCTTGACGCGGCAATACCGCACTTGGATAATCTGCGGTTACAGGATTTCCGTTTGGCGCGTGGCTGCGGGTTCTGTATTGGAAAAACATTGTTTCTGAACTCCATGGAGAAACGTTCGGCCATGGCAACTATTACAAAAAAAGAAATTGTCGATCGCATTGCCGATACCAATAATGTGAATCGCGCAACCGCTAAACAAATTGTTCAGGCCTTTCTTGATGAGATCAGCAATTCGCTGGTCCGGGGGAATCGCCTGGAATTTCGGGACTTTGGGGTATTTGAGGTTCGGCAGCGCGCTGCGCACAAAGCGCAGAATCCAAAAACGCTCGAAACCGTTGAAGTGCCCAGACGGTTACGTCTTCGGTTCAAGGCCAGCAGCACACTTAAAAAGCGACTCGATGGCCCTATCCCAAGCGGTGCAAAAGCATCTCTTGCCGGGCGTGGCGTTTCATAGTGCGAATCGGGCCGGCCCTCATAATGGCGCATGGTGGGGTTGATGGAAGCCTCCCAACGGATTCCCGGCAATCCCTGCCCGTAAATGCCACTTATATCGTTACATCAGAAACAGGCTAGCAAAGTCAGACCGGATTTCCTATGGAGCAACAACCTTCAGCAATTATACCGGCAATACAACAATGGATTGCTGCTTTAGCCGATGATCTTGAAAAGCGCCAACGCGATCATCTTTTTCGGCGTTTGTCATCGGTTGACGGCCCCCAGAGTGCCGAATTACTTATTGGCTCCAAGCGATATGTGCAGTTCTGCACCAATAATTACCTGGGTTTGGCGGCTGATCCGGAAGTGGTCGATGCCGCGCATCGGGCGCTGGATCGTTGGGGCTTTGGATCCGGTGCATCGCGGCTGGTCGCTGGTTCCATGGAATCACACCATGAATTGGAAAAGGATTTGGCGGAATTTAAACATGCTGAGGCGGCGTTGGTCTTTTCATCCGGTTATGCCGCGAACATGGCCGTGTTGACCACCTTCACCTCTCCGCATGATCTGATTCTCTCTGATAAACTCAACCATGCCAGCCTGCTGGATGCCGCCAGCTCTTCCGGAGGCACTTGCCGAACATACCCTCACAGGAACTATGCGCGACTTGGCGCATTGCTTGAACGAAAGGCCGGTGCCCCGGACCAAGCCGAGGTTTCCGGGAAGGCCTTTTCGCAATTTCACGCACCCGTTCATCCAGACGAGGAAAAATCCCGGATCAATCAGCGCGCATGGATCATCACCGATACGGTATTTTCCATGGATGGAGATCTGGCGGATATGGTGCAGTTAGACCGCATCGCTCGAGACCATGACGCGCTGTTGTTCACCGATGAAGCGCACGCGACAGGGGTTCTCGGCCCGGATGGCCGGGGGGTGGCGGCAATGTATAACGTTGAATCGTCTGTTGCGGTAAGCGTAGGTACTTTATCCAAGGCATTAGGATCCGTTGGTGGGTTTGTTACCGGACCACATCAGGTCATTGACGCTTTAATTAACCGGTCTCGACAATTCATCTACACCACCGCGTTGCCGGCGGTTTGCACGGCAGCAGCCCGGTGCGCCTTGCACATCAGTCGCCGTGAGCCACAGCGTCGGCAACGTGTGCTGGCCCTGGCGGAGCATGTGCGAGCCGAGCTGACGCAGTTAGGCTACCAAACCGGGGCCTCTCAATCCCCTATTATTCCGGTTATGTTTGGCTCATCTCAGCACGCCCTGGAGGCAGCCATGTGGTTGCGTGAACAGGGCATTTTTATTCCGGCCATCCGCCCCCCTACTGTACCTCCAAACACCGCTCGTCTGCGAATTAGCTTGATGGCAACCCATAGTGATGCACATATAGAACATCTGCTGACGGCCATGAAAACGTTACGTCATAAGCTCCTGCGTCCGAATTTGTGATGATTATTAAACTTCCGCCGACGGTTTGTCCGATAAACTATTCGTGAGGGGTTTGGACAGCTAAACACGCAAGTATCCTGGAGGTAATACCGGACCATGCGGATCCGACTCGGGATATATTGCGCGCGTAACGGAGTCATAATGATGATGATATTATTGTGGATTCTCTCTGCTCAACCATTGGTTTTTGCTGTAATCTTCGCCGTTCGCGGATATCGGGAATCAAATCGGGTGAAGGCTAAACGCCAGAACACCTATCGCACATCCCTACCCGCCCGCCGCGGCAGCAATATTAATCCCATAGTCGCAGATTAATGTACAGTTCCATGCGGATACTGACTGTACAATAATTTCTCGGCGCACACCGGGAGACCATGTGGAAGTTCTGGTTCCCAAACCAATGACCTGCTATCGCAGATTCAATGTGTATCGAGTCTGATCCGGACGACAGTAAATCCTCCTCCAAGCATCCCATCTATTTACGAAAAATCGATGAAATCGGTGCCATTTCGCTTGACAGAAAAGGTACATCTGGTACGGTCAGGGGCTGGAAAATTGTGCGATTGGCACCGATAATCGGGTAGTGGGCTGCGTTCGGATCGCCGCGTGCCTGAAACGGGGGCCAACACCGCATAAATTGCGTGTTTTTTGGTTTTTTTTATTAAAGAGAATGTGATTCATGGCTGAAGCGGAAAGTCCTGAAAATAATATTACGGAAGGTCCGGGTAAAGGTCAGGCCTATTTCACGCGCGCGCATACTGTGGCGGACACGGGAAATTACGATTACGCCATCGATATGTTCATCCAGGGACTCTTGCGTGAACCAAGCAACATGCCAGAGCATGAGGCGTTGCGGGATATCGCGCTGCGGCGAAAAATTAAAGGTGGAAAGGCGGGCGGTGGCCTGGGCGGCCTGCTCGGGAACAAGGCCTACTTCAAGGGAAAGTCGCCGAAAGAATTAATGCTCAACGCGGAATACGCGCTTGCTAAAGACCCGGGAAACATTAATCAGATGATGACCATGTTGCGGCAGGCCGCTGCGGCGGGCTACAAGGAAATGGTGCTCTGGTTCGGCCCGTTTGTCATGCAGGCCAACCGGACGCAGAAAAAGGCCGATCCAAAATTGTACTTGGAACTCGCTGATCTGTATGAAGGCTTTGGTGAATTTGCCAAAGCCGGCGAATCGGTGCACGCGGCGCTGGAATTATCCCCGGCTGATCCGGAATTAACGGCCCGTGTCAAAGAGCTTGGCACACGGGAAACATTGAAAAAAGGCAAGTACGAATCGGTGCCTGACTTCAAGGAATCTCTGCGCGATCAGGAAATGACCAAAGACCTTCTGCAAAAGGAAAATTTAAACAAAACCGAAGAGTACAAGGTCAAACTCATTCGAGAAAGCCAGGAAGCCTGGGAGAAAAATCCAACCGATCCTCAGTTGCTGACCAAATATGTCAAAGCTCTGGTTGACGCGGAAACAGAGGAAAGCGAAAAGACCGCCATTGAGGTATTGGAAAAGGCTTACGCCCAGACCAAAATATATCGCTACAAAGTAACAATGGGTGATGTGCAAATTAAACAGTTGCGCCGACAACATCGGGCAATGGTGGATAAAGTCCGGGCCAATCCGGATGACAAGGAACTTGCTGAGCAAGTGGTGGAATTTGAGCGCGATCGTCTGAAATTTGAATTGGAAGAATATGAAGATCGTGTGAAAAATTACCCGTCGGACTTGCAGGTGCTCTTTGAATACGGTTACAGGTTGTTCCGCTCGCAACGCTACGAGGAGGCCATCGGCGTTTTGCAACAAGCCCAGAACAATCCGCGATGTCGCACCGATGCGCTGCACCTGCTGGGGCGCGCATTTCTGGAACAATCCATGACTCAGGAAGCGGTCGAAACCCTTCGCCGATCAGTGGAAAGTTATGAACTGGCGGATTCCGGCGATACCAAGAGCAAGGAAATTAATTATTGGCTCGGACGGGCCTTGGAGGCCTCCGGGCAGCTCGAAGATGCGGAAAAGGCTTACAGCCGTATCGCGCAATGGGATATCGCGTTCCGCGATGCCCGGCAGCGGCTTGGCGAATTACGGAAAAAGAGAACCTGATTCCGCCAAATCAAGATTTCCATGGTTTTGCCCTGGCGGTCACTGCTGATTTTATCACCCATGAGGAGCCGCGCGGCAAACGATGATTCCATTAATTCAGGTATTGTTAACCCGTTTTACCTACGTGGCTCTGGCGTTGCTTCTGATTGCCGCCGGATGCGGCGTGCCGATTCCTGAAGATGTGCCGCTGATATTTTCCGGATATCTCTGCAATCCGCACCAAAGTCCATTGGCAGACATCGCCGCCAGCCCGGCGGCAACCAATCAATCCATGATTGCCACACCGGGCCGCGTTCCCAATATGGAAATTATGATCCTTTTCGGCATGACGGGCATGCTGGTGGGCGATAGCATACTTTATTTTGTAGGACAGCGCGGCATTGATGCCGATAATTTTCTCGCCCGACACATCCGTAAAGTCATGCATTCCAAACGTCGGGAGCGTGTGGAAAAATATTTCCGTAAACACGGCAATTGGACCTTGTTTATCGGACGGTTTGTACCCGGTGTTCGGGCACTTATTTTTGCCTTATGTGGCATTTCGCGCATGCCGTATTGGCGATTTCTTGTGGTGGACGGCCTGGCGGGGTTGATCAGCGTACCAACGCTCATATATCTCGGATATTGGCAGGCCGCGCGCATTAACTGGCTGTTCAGGGAAGTTGATAAGGTCAAACACTATATTTATATCGCCGCCGGAATCGCCCTGATTATCGCTGTAATCGTTTTTTTCATCCATCGTCAGCAGCAACAGGCGGGGAAAATGCCGCCGAAATAAAAGCTGCTGCCGGCAGCGTCGCAGGTTAACCGGAAAAGAGATCCGTTTGATCCGGATCTTTGGATTGTGCCTGGTTCATCATATCCCGCGCTTCATCCACCAACTCCCCCAAGTCCCTGAATTCCCTGTAAACCGAGGCAAAACGAACATAGGCTATCGCATCGGTCTGCCGCAAATGGTGCATGACCTGCTCACCAATATACGAACTTGGCGCCTCACGCTGATACTTTTGGACAACTTGCTCCTCCACCGCATCGACAATTCGCGCGATGACTTCCGCCGAAACCGGGCGCTTATAGCAGGCCTTTTGAATTCCGGAAAAAATAAGATTGCGGTCAAATGCGACGCGCGATCCATCTTTCTTCACGACCATTAATCGCACAACTTCTTCAATGCGTTCATAGGTGGTAAAGCGACGATTGCAATGTTCACACTCGCGCCGCCTGCGGATGGACTCCCCGCCCTCAACCGGACGCGAATCCAGCACATGATCCTGATCAACAGTATGGCAGAATGGACACCGCACGCAGAACATCCAAGAACAAAACAGCCGCAAATAGAGTAGTCGGGCCGCGTTGGAGCGTCAAATCGGACAACGACCCCCGGGAAATACAGAAGGCTCGCTGGTAGCAACACAGCC
>JAJYGE010000027.1 GCA_021785155.1 Planctomycetota bacterium | reverse complement strand
CAAACAGAGCACAGGAATCTCGGCGGGCGGTATTCAATCCGGATTTCACTATAAAAACGCGGATCACGCTGATTACGCGGATCAACGCTAAGCTGCCATGCCTCGAGGCGTCGACAGTAATTACGCGCAGCTCCGTTTGGGACTTGTCATGGCCTGACCACCATTGGCAGGGTGGCGATGCCGGGGGGATGGGTCTTTTGGCCGGGGCACCTGCGTTGTGGGAATGGGCGGGTGCTGATTGTCCGGAAAATTTTGGCGGCGGCCTTATACTATATAGCGGGTGTGATAAGCCTGCTGGAGGATATGCGCATCATGGCTCAGGCTTCCGAAGAATTTGATCCCCCGTCTGAGGTTAAATCCGGCACGGTGCCCGACGATTTTACTGTGTTGGTGCGGACACATATCAATTGGGTGTATGCCATGGCGCGGCGTCAGCTTGGCAATGCCACTTTGGCGCAGGATGCCGCGCAGTCGGTGTTTCTCACGCTGTGGCGACATCGTCGGCGGGTTGCCACGGGCGGTAACACCGCAGGTTGGTTGGCACGGACCACGTGGCGAGCCTGCAATGATTTAAGAAAATCGGAGAGCCGCCGAAAAACGCGCGAATACAAAGTCGCGTTGCAGCGCGCCGAAAACGACAAGCCGGGCGATGAAAGCGCCACGGATAGTCAGCGGTTTGCAGAACTGGATGCGGCTATGCAGCGGTTAAAAGCGTCGGACCAGACCGTGCTGGCAGCGCGATTTTTCCAGGCATTAAGCGTGCCCGAAGTCGCGGAGCAACTGGGGATCTCGCAAGCCGCGGCAGAAAAACGCATCAGCCGGGCCATTGATAGGCTGCGGAAAGTGTTGATCGGGCAGCGAACCAGGACCGCAACGCACTCTGGTGCAGTAGTAGCGTTGCTGGCTGTCAGCGCTCCGGAAGCACCGGCAGGGGTTGTGCGACAGGTGCTGCAATGCGTTGGCCCCAATATGGCTCCAGCGCACATTGCGGCGATGGCACGAAGGTTATCGCCGCATGTGATTCGTGCACCCGTCGCAGTTGGCACCGCGGTCATGCTGGCGGCTGCACTCGCGGCGGCACCAGTACTTTTGCAGGCCCATCAACCCGCCAAGCTGATCATCAGCCGAGCGACAACCTATATCACCAGCCCGTTGGGCAAGGATGGCCTGCCGGATTACGAACTGGCGTTGAAAAAATATCTGATGAAGGGCGTGACACCGGAAAATAATGCGGCTGTGCCGGCGATTGAGATCGCGATGCAGGGGTACCACCTTGCGCCAAGCGGCCAATGGGCTGATTATGGCCAATTGGGCGCGATGCAGTTAAGGCTACTGGGGATTAAAAACCCGCAGGGAAAGTTTCCCCATATTCACAGCATTGGCCTGTTTTTCAAAAAGCATCCACCGCAGGGCTACACACTTCCAGGCAGCAGACTCACGGGCTTAGCCGGCCCTGATTATTGGAATATGCAACAACTTGAGGAAGGCTTTGCCCATGACTTCCCCTGGCGATCATCGCAATGCCTGGTACTTTGGGCGGCGATGAGCAGGGACAAAGCAGCGGTTAAAATCATGCAGAAAGCCTCACTGCTGCCACGTTTTTATTTGCCGGAAGTGTTCGGCAAGGCATATACCAAGTGGCCTCTTTTTTATGAGGAACCTCTCCGGGATGTGCTTTGCGCGACAGGCGGCATCCTTGCTTACAGGGCTACTCTTGAACTGGGACGTGGCCATCCCCGGAAGTGCTGGCGGGATGCGATGGCGGTTTACAGGCTCGCACTGCTGGCGCGTCAGGAACCGGACTCATTTGGTATCAGCGGTGCAGATGGATTGCTTCGCCAATTTCTGAATGTCGACCGTGTGTTACTGGGAGTGGTGCGTTCGCACCCGCGCGAGATATCACACATTTGGCAGATAATTCATGAAATTCCATTGGCCTCGTCGCTCACGAAACGATACATCCAAGTGCACCGCCTGCAAGCCCTGCGAGTGCTCCTGATATGCTATCGAAAACAGAAACAACCGCCGATGCGTCCGCTGGCCCAGACATTTTCCAAGCAGGCGTTGCCGTGGAAGATCGTGCTGCATCCGCCAGCAGCCGTCAACTGGAATTGGCAGTTTTCCCATCTCAACGAGACTTTCGACCAACTCACTACGATGGCTGCCGCATCCGCCTATTCTGCCGCGGGGATGCGACTGCGGTCCTTGCAGAATCTTTGGGGCAGTGCCGGGGCCGACATTAGCGTGATGGCGGGGTACAGTCCGCCAGTGCTGCCCGGTACCGTCGGGTACATCCCGAAATCGCTGAACCGCCTGTTTTCAAAAAAACTGCCGCTAAATCTGCGGTACCACAACATGGTGCTCCTGGCCACGAATGCTCTCAACGGCGGGTCGCAAAGTGGGTATCAGATGCTGCGGTCTCTTATGTTGGTCAAAATAGCCTACGCTCTTGAAATGTACCGTGATAAATATGGAAACTACCCCGACACGCTGGCCGCATTGTCACCGACTTTTTTCAAACACCCCCCCGTTGACCCCGTGACCGGGAAATTCCCCATCTACATCCATCAAGGCAGCGGTTACGAATTAACTTTGTACAGATGGATGTTGCGGCCAAATCTACCTCCGCACATTCCCTTTTTGGGCCCCCAGCGCATCATCATGCCCCCACCCGCACCAACCGGCTGGCAGCAGGGGCCGTTTCCGTAATGCGCTTCCGAACCTGTGGCAATTTGCGATATCGCGTGCCAAAAAATGGCTTATTGCGTTCTTATCCCTGTTTGCCCTTGCTCTTGCCCGCCTTGGCGGAACTAAAACCGGAGACGACATTAGAGCGATGGCGGGATACAGTTCGCCAGTGCCGCTCAGTATCCGACAAGCGCATCGTCACCTCAACGGATCATTCGAATTGTCAGCGGGTAACGGTAGCGGTATCCCTGACTGGCCTGTACGGTGGCGATGATGCTGGCCACAAACAGGAAGATCACCAGCGCGAAGATCAGAATAAAACCAATAAATATCAGGCATAGAATGACGGCAAGAATAAAATAAATGAACATCGTGATATGAAAATTCAGCGCCTCACGCGCATTGGCGCGAACAAATTCATCCGAAGCCGCAAGCATAACCACTAGGGGTAAAATGATGAATCCCAGCCCCAGCAGCACGCCGATATGTGGCAATGCAGCCAGAAGATAATTATTGTTGACCGCCGGCGGTGGATTATTTGATGATCCCGCCACGCCCGGCGCGGATGCCGCGCTTAGCCTGGTGTGACATTCCTGGCAAACCAAATGATCCTGCCACGGATATGCTGTTTCCAATGATCCGATAGCTCGACCACAGTTGGCGCAGCAATTCCGATCCACGATTCGTATCCTCCACGAATTGCGCACAATCTTAACGTCCTGATTGTTTCTTTGCTAATTATTTTTGAAGGCCGCTGAATAATGCGAGATGTGAGGCAGCACGATCAGGTAACGGGCGGATTTTGCGCCAACACTTCGGCGGGTGGATAGACTTCCCAAGATTCAAATAATAAGCTGGCCAATCCCAGCCAGGCGGCGGTTTCGGACGAACCGGCGACTTTAATGTTCCAGGCATCAATCGTGACCCGCTGGGAAAGATGCGGCAGCAGGGATCGGCGAATGCCGCCGGTCAGACAATCCGCGAATGCTGCGTCACCCATGAAGCGGCTGGCCAACACCAGTCGGGAGGGCCGCACGAAATTAACCGCGTTGGAAAAAGCCATGATCAGGAGATTGAGCATTTCCATGACCTTGACATCCTGATTATCGGGTTTCTCCACCCGCCTGGAAAAATCAGCGGGTAAGACCCCGGAGCCGAGAAATTCACCGCTGAATATACGTTCCAGACAGCCACTTTGACCGCAGTAACACATCGGGGTATTGACCGGAAATCGGGTGTGACCAAGTTCATTGGCCCCCATAATACACCCATGATTCGGTCGGCCATTAATGACCATCACCGCGCCCATGCGTCCGTCATCAAACGCGATCAACAGCGTATCTTCCCGCAATTGTGAGCGGTGCGTTACCGCCCATCGTCCGGCGGCGGCATGCAAATCATTACCGATGATCAGCGGCACATCATCAAGACCTTTCAGCAGCACCGATGTGTTGAGATGGCTCTGGTGGGGAGCTGATGAACTTAAAAGAATGCTGCCGGTGGCGCGATCAATCAGGCCGGTGATGGAGGCGGCGGCCATCAATGTGCGCCGCGCACAATGTGCCTGGGCCAAACGTGTGGCCGCAGGCAATAACCGACTTTCCTGTTGAACAGTTTTGGATATCGGTGCCAGCGTCAACTCTCCATTAAGGCCAAGTTCCGCCACTTCAACCTGCCCCGGCTCAATGGATATTCCCAGGATGCGCCGCGATGACGGATCAAGTATTAAAGGGATCTGGGGACGACCACCGGTAGATGGCTTGGGATGAAGCTCTTTGACCAGGCCAAGTCGTTGCAATTGCGAGATTTCATTGCCTACGGCATTGGGAGTCATGTCCGTCAATTCATGCAGTTCCGATCGGCTTAACGGTCCGTTAAACCATAGAGACCGTAGAATAGAGCGCTGCGAAGAGTCAATTATCATGATAAAGTTCTACAAAGTAATGCGCCCGCTGTCCAGCGCCGACAGAAAATAAAATTACACCATGCTCTATCACAGCAAAATATTAGGATTGCCCCGGAATCCTGGCAATGATGGGCGTGTTCTTTGAAAGGCAGCCATTCTGAAATGATCCTGTGACAGAGCACCATACCGATGGCAACTTAATCTAAATGAATCACCACATTCCCCTGGGAATTTCCCCCCATTCATAAGTCACCGGTGGCTACACCTACTCCCTGGATGACACGGATATCAGCCAATTAAGAGGGTCATACGCGATTTCAGTACCTTTGGCGGAGCAAATAATGTGTGGTAAAAACCCTCATATCCGTTTACCGCCGCAGTATTATTTCCTCAAAATTTATAAAACATGGACCCGATGATCAGCGTGTCATTGCGCTTGCGCCCCAATTCACCGGCGGTATTGTCATAATTATCCGTAAAACTTGCGCGCAATCCGAATCCGCGTGCAAGTTCCGGCAAATCAAAGCTGATAGCGCTGGTGGCGCTGGCCTGATAGTTGTAGGCGTTTTCCAGGGAGGAAATGTACTGGATGGTTTGCGTAAATTGCGTGCGGTTATCGATGCGATACATGAAGTGCAGGCCGGCGGTTCCGTTGATATAGCTGACCGACTGCCCATGAAAAAAGCGTTCATAGGTGTAACCAGGGCCGGCCCGAACATCAAGCTCCATTTTTTTGCTTTCAAAAATGTAATAACCAAGACCAATGGCATTATTGGATCGAATGGAAATGCCGAGGATGGCGTCGTAACGGTTACTGTTTTCGGCAAAGAGAAACAGCTTTTTGGCCCACTTTGGCTTGAGTTCGTCGAGCGCCCGCCGCCAGATTTCATCCGTCTGGAAAAAGCCCAGGGATTGCACATCATTGGTCATGCCGTAACCACCGGTAATGTTAATATTCACTTGATTTGGTTTCAGGTGGTAACGAAAATTCAAAGCCCCGGTGAACTGCGTGCTGTTGGAATTGCCGGTGGCGTCCATGGCACCGAGATCTATTTCATTTCGCCAGTTCGGGCCAAACCAGGAGACTGCCTCGGGGGGCTTAGCCGGGGGTTTTGCCGCCGGTGGTACCGGTAAATTCACCGGGGTTGCGGTCCAGCCACTGCCGCCGGGCGCGGGAGCCAGCGTGGCCATCCGGGCTGTTGCGTGGGCTGGGGTCAGTACCACCGGTGTGTTACTGGATAATGATTTGATATCGGAAATAGGGATGGACAATATACCGGCATAGGCGGTTTTAACCGTTACATGGACCGCTCCAACGCGCGTAATAGTACCGGTGATATGATCACCGTTTTTCAGTATGACAGTGCCGGCGTTCGCGCTGCCAAATGCGATCAGGGTGGCAGACACAGTTATTACCGATACGATTCGCCGAAGATTTAACATCAACTCGTTCCCTTACAAATTGCACAAAAAATCACGGGCGGCTAATTTACCACATTGACGAAGGTTGTCAAATTCAGCGGTGAAAGCAAATATGCCGCGGGGTGGGTGACCGCTTCATGCAACGCGGCGGCACCGCCAGCATTTAGGAGTTAGGAGTTAGAAGACCTTGCGAATTTCAAGTTGCCCAAGATGCTCAAGTTAGGGGGGCAACTTGCCCAAGTTGCGCAAGTTGATGGAAGCGTTGATTTTGGCGGGTTTGGTTCAACTTGCCCAAGATGCCCAAGATGTTTTTGGCCCCAGGGGGGGGGCAGCATTTAGCATTAAGGAGTTAGACGACTTTTTGCGCGCGGAATGGACGCGGGCGTCGCTTTTTTACCAGGTACATAGCGATCTCCATGGCCATACGGAACCATTGATGCGGGCATGTTATTTATTTGTCAAAGAACCTTGTTCAGCGGATCTGAACTGTACTTCGGTAAGGCTATAGGATTGCAATAAGAGGGATAATGCGCAACGGTGCTAAAAAGTTAAGGATTTGGCCCCGAGCGACCTGGCAGAATCTGT
>JAJYGE010000309.1 GCA_021785155.1 Planctomycetota bacterium | reverse complement strand
CCCATGGCCGCAGTGGACGTGGGAACCGTAAAACCGCGCCGTAACGGCGGCTCGTGTTGGGGGGAAAGCGGTACCGGGTATTCCCACGGTGCGCTGGGGATAGACTGTTGCGGTATGCGTAACCCGCGTAAAGTGTCACACACCCTGTTGCACGCCCTGAGCACGGTGCGACAGGCGTTGGAAACAATCCGATAATATGAGCGGGCAGGTTCAGCATCGCAAATGCGGTGCAGCAAGGGTCGGAAAACGATGGCAACGGGTAAAATGTGGCATCTACGGAAAACACAAAAGCCGCCATTTTTAGCGGTTTGCAATATTATTCATATAAATACATATCTACAAATGCCCGGGACAGGATTCGAACCTGCAAGAGCTTGCGCCCACCAGCACCTCAAGCTGGCGCGTCTGCCAATTTCGCCACCCGGGCGAGATGCAAACATATTGCCATAAATCCGGTGGAACCTCAAGTCGCGGCCAATGGAAATCTGTGCCAATGACACGATCATTCGCTCCATCAGATCGGGGCGTTTTCGCCCAAGTATTACTAAAAAGGGGCAAACCGTTTGATTTTTGGCTCATTTGCTTAATAATTCCGCACGGGTATGGCCGATGACAATCTTAGTCTTTTCTCCTTGATTTTTAGCAATTGACTGCCAACAATAAATCATGGGGGAGGCCAGCATAGTAAGATCGACAGTCGCGTCGGCTGTTGTTTTTGCGGTATTGCATTTTACAGGAGGTTTTACCATGTCGGACACACTTACAACCACACAAAACAGTGACGGTGCAAGCACTCCCCACAATGTCGAAGAACTTCGCAGGAAATATACCGTCGCCAAATCCGCCGTAGCGGATCTTGCCGGCGAAGTCAGCAAGACAGCCGCGGATCGTGTCGGCGGCATAACGTCACAGGCTTCGGAATGGGTGCATGACAAAGCCGGGCTGCTGAAGGAAACAGCATCTGACTCGCGGGTGGCGGTGATCACACTGGTACGCCGCAATCCTGTTGCGGCGGTGGCAATCGCGGCCGGGGTCGGATTATTGCTGGGGTTGGTGATTCGTCGCAGGGATTAATCATCTGGCCCTTGGCCCTCCGTCAACCCGTAATTACGGGTGGAACAGGGCACTAGATACGGTATACTGCCATCAGGTGCATGGTCGTATCTCATGACGTTACGGAGTTGCTCCCATGGCTGTTGATACCACGGAAGATACTGTCACCGACTCAGCGGAATCGCCGGGGGCGGGGCGCGAATTCAGCCGCCGCATTTTTCGTGCCGTGTTGGATGTCATCGAACTGGAAGTGCAGATTATCACCCTGCGGCTTCTGGTGACGCTGCGCGACGCGATGGTGCGGGTATGCCTGGCGGTGGCGGCGGTGATCTTGGCCTTGGCCGGGGTGGTGTTTCTTGAAATTGCCATCTTCCGTGCGTGTGAAGGCTTGGTTCCAACAATCTGGGTTTTTCTCATTTTTGCCATCGGCCATCTGCTGCTGGCCGGCGGTCTGGTGTTGCTGGCTTCCCGGCCTATGCGAACCGAAGTTTCCAACACGCCCGGAAAATCAGACAAGCCCGCTGCAATGGGAGTCGCGCCGCGATGAGTATTGAATCGAAATTAAAGGAACTGGAGATTCGTCGCAACGCGGTGCTCCAGGAGATGGACGACAATACGACCCATCTTGGCAAGTACCTGAGAACTCGCTATGCACCAGTAAATGTATTGCGGCGGCATATCGGCCCGGCGATTGGGATTGCCGCCACATTTGGCACACTGGCCGCCGGTGCCAAAATTCCCCGCCATGGCCTGCTGCGGATGCTCTGGACGCGTGCGCTTAACCGCGGCCATCGCTCCGCAAGTCCCCCGGAATCCTCCAACGCATCGGGTTCGGCGGGCTTGGCGGCGGATGCGGCACACGATGGCGCACCGGCGGGAGTGGATTCCCAGCGGCCTCGCCATCATGCGCTGATTGATGCCGCCCAACCTATTCTGACCCATCTGATTGTAGATGTGGCCCAAGCCATCCCCTGGCGTAACTTGATGGGACGCATTCTGGAAAAGCGCCATAAATCTGCCAATGGTTCCGATCATGCCGGTTCATCACAGGAATAAATCGGGATCGAATAAAAGAATAAAAGTGCATCCATGCCAAGGTAGAGACACGCGGGCCGGAACCGTATAAAATGCGGGAGGTTATATGAGTCAGGAAAAAAACAGGCATGAATGAGAAGTTGCGAAATACGATAGTCGGGCTGACCATTATCATAGCTCTGGTGCTGATCACATGGGGGGCGTTTCTGCTGGGGCGCATGCCGGGTTTTGGTCCCAATGCACCGTATAATGTCACATTGCTGGCCTCCACGGCAGATGGTCTGACGTACGGCGATCTGGTCACATTCAACGGTGTTACCGTCGGAGCGGTGCAAAGTGTGTCCCTGACGTCTAACATGCAGTCGGCGCGTATTGTTATCGGTATCTATCGCAGTGTCCGCCTGCCGGATAACACCATCGCTCAAATTGGTTCCAAGACCATCGGGGCGGCCTATGTGTCGCTCTATCTGCCGCAAAAAATGGACAATAAATTTCTGCCCATGAACGGCAGCGCTGAAATCCGGGCCGGTACAGCGTCGGCAAGCCTGATACCTAAATCGGTGGTGCGGGATTTTTCATCGCTGAAACGGCAGTTTGGAGTTCTTAGCGATAAATTGGATCGTGTGGCTGATGATCTGCACGCATTGCTCAAGCCTGTTGTGCTCACCAAAGCACAGGTCCGGGGCACTGAAGCCAATGATTCGGACCTAAATAACATCAGTGCGCTGATTCAACGCTTGAATATTACGGTCAACGCCATCAACGGCCTGGTCGGCAGCCGTAAGCTACACGCGCAAGTGCGGGAAATTCTCACCAATGTCGCAATATCCTCCGAAGAACTCAAAGGAACATTGAAACAATTGTCCGGAACCGTAGGGCGTTTCAACGGCGTTCTGGATAAGGCGGGTGCCACCGCCACGGATATTGATAGCGTAGCCAAAACTGCGCAACAGAAAATTGTCTTGCTGAGTGTCAAACTGGCACGCGTTCTGGAAAATGTCGATAGCATTACCGAATCCATTGCGCGGGGGCACGGTACGGCCGGACGCCTCGTGCATGACCCGCGGCTGTATAATTCTCTGCTGGAGTTAACCCGGCGGCTGAAAAGCACCGTGGATAGCCTGCACGGGCTGGTCAAGCAGATCAAAGCGGAGGGATTTGACGTGAAGGTCGGCTTCTAAAGATTTTGCCGTAAGCTGCCCGTGCGCAAGCATTTTCCGCCACGGCCTGCCAGCCAGGGGAAGGGCTATTATTATGCCACATTCAAAGTCCAGGCCCGCCGCCCGGTCGGATCGTGACATCCTTGATGCCCGCGCGCGGGCATGGAATAATCGGCCTTTTCTGCGTTCGGTTTATCGGGATTATTTCCAAGCCATGGCAGCTCGGTTCGCCGGCAAAACGCGGGATCCGCGGCATCCGCATGGTGTGGTGGTGGAAATTGGCGGCGGGGCGGGGCATTTTAAATCATTTTATCCCGATATGATTGTCACGGATATTGTTCCTACCGAGCATATTGATCTGGCCGCTGACGCCATGCGACTGCCTTTTGCGGATGCAACAATTGATAATCTGGTGATGCAGGATGTGCTGCATCATATACCGTTTCCGCTTTCCTTTTTATCCGAGGCGCACCGGGTGCTGACGCCAGGTGGCCGGATCGTGATGGTTGAGCCTTTTATTTCCACGCTTTCCAATGTGCTATATCGCGTTTCTCATCCCGAACCGGTGAATATGCGGGCACGGATTTTCCGGGAGCCGGGAGATATTTCCGGAAACGATCCGGCGGTTTTCACGGGCCGCAGCGCGTTTGACGCCAATCAGGCCATTCCTACGCTGCTATTTTTTCGGAATGCGGGTAAATTTCAGCGTCGGTTTCCGAATTTAATCGTGCGCGAGCGCAAGATACATAGCATGGTCGCGTATCCGTTGTCCGGAGGATTTTCCAAGCCGGTCTTACTTCCAATGGCGGCGGCACCGGCGGCCAAGGCGCTGGAAAATATGCTGGCACCTCTGGCACCCTGGCTGGCGTTTCGGATGCTGGTGGTGCTGGAGAAGGCCACCTGATCCGGACCAGCGACATCCGCTGCGAGGCATCGGGGGTTCAAATTCTTCATTTCTTCGCGCCGTTTCGACCTTATTCCCTCGTTTTATTCATTATTTATTATCCATAACACATTGCTCGGCATCCCCCCATGAAGCCGTGACTGCGGGTCGCGCTCCGTCGACGTCCCGGCGGCTAATAATATGTTCGCCCATCCGGTGCGTGCGTTATCCACGGTCTCATCCCACCTGCTGAACCTACCGCCCAATATTATCATCAGTGCCAACATTAAAATCGCTTCCTCCATCACCTCCCCTACCTCTTGCGTGGTGCGGCCTTTCCATTCTACTCCGTTGGAATACCGCGCATCGGCGGTTTCGATGTGCAAGCACAGTTGTCGGAACGAAGGCCGCCGCTCTATGGCGTATGGTACATTTCAACCTGCGCAATGTGTTGCACACTGCCGCACAAACTGGGGCGGCACACCGGACCGCTCAACTTGCCTGCAAATGATAAATCCAATACTGTACGGTTTGGAATTGTCCATGCTTTATGGTGTTTGATGTTGATAAGTCTTATAGCCGCGATGACGCCGGATCATGTTATTGGCCGCAAAGGCCAACTGCCTTGGCATGTCCCGGAGGACTTGAAGCATTTCAAAGTCCTTACCACCGGTCATACTGTTTTAATGGGACGCAAAACATTTGAATCTATTGCCAAGCCGCTGCCCAATCGCACGAATTTGATTTTAAGTCGCAAGGTTCCAACGATCCTTCCGGCGGGTACCCAATGGTATACAGAATTGCGGGATGCCGTCGCGGCAGCGCAAAAGTCCGGTGAACGCGAATTGTTTGTTGTCGGCGGCGCGGAAATTTACACCTTGGCCATGCCCCTGGCGAATCGGATGTATATCAGCATCATAAAAATGAATCCGGTACCGGATGGCGACGCCTGGTTCCCCCAGTGGCAAGTTGACCAATGGCGTTTGCAGGAAAGCCGGGTGCTGCCTGATGTGGAATTTCTGACGTATTATCGCCGCTGATCCGCAGCGGGTTTGCGAGATCCGCCATCAGACCGCAAACTATCCTTTTGGCCCGGAGATGGTGTGTTACCCCGACGCTTCATTCAAACAGTCACTGCCGCAGCAATGCTATTGGTAGCCGTTATGTTGATGTTGGCTGTAAGCGGCATGGGGCGGCCACAGCGGGCGGTAAACAGATTATCCGCTCCGCTTGTGCCATTGCATTTTCCGATTTCCGGATTGCCACCCGTGCGCGGCTTTTCCATTCAACTGGATAATCCGCATGGTCTGGCGCAATATGTGCGAGCCATTGATACGCTTCACGGAATGGGATGCCGGTGGATTAATTTTGTCATCAATGCGCGGCAGCATGACGTTCATGCCGACGATATACATATTGATTCTCAGGATTCGTTGCCGCCCTCTGAAATCAGGAAGGTCCTCCTGCACGCCCACCATCTGGGCATACACACGATGCTTATGCCGATTATTCTTCTCAATCATGCCAAGGGCAATGACTGGCGCGGCATCATCAAACCCGGAAACTGGAATATCTGGTTTGCGCGCTATCGTGATTTTATACTGGCCGCCGCCACATGGGCACAACAGTCGCATGTCAGTATTTTGTGTGTCGGCAGCGAATTGTTATCCACCGAAGCGTTTACCGGCCAATGGCTCCGCATCATCCGTGCGGTACGCGCGCGTTTTCATGGCCGTCTGACCTACAGTGCCAATTGGGATCATTATCAACATGTCCATTTTTGGTCGCAGTTGGATTATGTTGGTATGAATTCCTATTACGATCTGTCCGATTCCAGGCATCCGAGCACGGCCGCAATTATGGCCCGTTGGCAGCGCATAAAACGGCGCATCCTCCGGTTCGCCGGCGAGCAGCACAAGCCGATGCTGTTTACGGAAATTGGCTGGGACAATCTGGACAATACCCTGGCCAAGCCGTGGGATTATGTCGGTACGGGGCTGGTGAATCCGCGGAATCAATTTATTGCGTACAAGGCCTTTGTGAGGGTGTGGCGAAAAATACCCGAAAGCGCGTTCGCGGGCGCATTTATCTGGGAGTGGCTGCCCGGCAGTAAAGCGACGGATTACGGCACGTATTCACCCCAGGGCGAACCGGTGCTGCCTCTGATACAACACTGGGTATCAGGGCGATAAACGCCCGGGGCGGCGGTACGCTACGGTGTGATGGTCGGCAATATTTTGCGGCATGTTGACCCGGTGCCCCGGCACATTCAATGTGCCGGCTAACATACGGGATGAACTGGGATCGCGGCAGCGCGGATCGCCAGCGAGCGGCGTGCGGTCATGTTGCGGGCCATGTTAGCCGGTGGATTTAATCCACCGGGGGTTGGCGAGAATCAGGTGATGGACAATCAGGGCGTCACGTTCGCCACCCGCGCTAAATTATGTTAGCCGGTGGATTTATCCACCGGTGGTGGCGGGACGGGGG
>JAJYGE010000114.1 GCA_021785155.1 Planctomycetota bacterium | reverse complement strand
TTGGCGGATACATCTCCATAGCCGGAAAATCCGGTCATGGAGCCGTCAGTGCCGATGACACGGTGGCATGGAATAATTACCGGCCAGGGGTTGCGGGCCAAGGCTCCCCCGACGGCACGCGCTGCGCGGGGGCGTCCAATGTGGCGGGCCAACTGACCGTAAGAAGCCGTGGTACCCGGTTTGATGGAGCAAGTTGCCATCAGAACCTGGCGTGCGAATTCGGTTTGGCTTGACCAGTCGAGATGTTTGTTGATCCAGGCCCGGCCAAGTTGCGCCCGTGCTGCGGCGTTTCTGTCCCCGGAATAATATGCCATGAGAAATCGACCCGGGGATTTTAACCATGTCGGCAATTCGTTGTTAAACAATTTGGCCTGCGGATATTCGGCGCGAATTGCGCGCAGCACCCTCTTGGCATCAGGACAGACCGGGTACACACGTAACAGCCGCTGTGTTCGCCCGCTTTTGTTGTTCCACAACATCACGCATTGGCCGCCAGCGGTGGCTATGTGGGCATAAAGAATATGGTCAGGCGAGTTCGATTTGAACATTAGATGCCTCCTGAATTCGATAGACCTCAGCAACGCAATCGGCGAGATGTCAATGTGCGGCACCGGGGTGCGATTCCTCCGCAGTTGGTTCAATTTTTTCCTTGCGACTGGCGACGAACGTGTAGACTACCGGGATCACATACAGCGAAAATAGGCATCCAATCGATAAACCCGCGGCAATCATCAAGCCCATATCAAAGCGACTGACGGCGCCGGCCCCGGAGGCCACCAACAGCGGAACCACACCCAACACCATGGCCCCGGTGGTCATGAGAATGGGGCGCAACCGCACTGCGGAGGCGTGGATGATGGCCTCGGAAAGATTCATTCCCTCATTTTCCTGGAGCTTGTTGGCAAATTCCACAATCAGAATGCCCTGCTTGGTAATCAATCCAATAAGGGTAATCAGGCCGACTTCAGTGTAGATATTGAGCGTGGCCACGCCGATAAACATAAACAGCGCCGCACCGAAAACCGACATCGGCACGGTGAACATAACAATAAGCGGATCACGGAAACTTTCAAACTGTGCCGCCATGAGCAGGAAAATGAGGATAATGGCTAAAGCAAATGTGATATAGATGGCGTTTCCCTGCTGCTCAAACTGCCGCGATTGAGCGGCATAATCAAAGGCATAGCCGGTGGGAAGCAGCTTTTTCCCTTCATTGTGCAGGTAACTAAGAGCGTTGCCCATTGTGGTTCCCGGTGCCGCCACAGCGGAAATTGTCACAGAATTAAGCTGCTGGAACTGCGGCAGAAATTCGGGTTGCACCACATGCTTGATTGTTACAACTGTGGACAATGGGATCATGCTGCCCGAGGCGGTGCGGATATAAATACGTTTCAGCATATCGGCCGTGGCTCTTAGATGATCCTTTAACTGTGGAATCACTTTGTAGGTACGGCCTTGCAGGTCAAAACGATTGACGTAATTGCCGCCCAAAAGAGGCTCCAGGTCAGTGGCCAGGTCACTACCATTGAGTCCTAACGCCGCAACCAGATTATGTTTAATCCGCAATTCCACTTGCGGACTGTCATAGCGAAGATCTTTCTGTAACACCAGGAACTTTCCACTTTTGTACGCGGCGGCTATGAGCTTGTTGGCCGCCGCATCCAAGTCCTGATAACTTCGCGTCGATGTCAGAACAAACTGAATTGGAAGCCCAAATGCCGCCCCCGGAATGGCCGGCAATGAAAAGCCAATCGTTTGTAAACCCGCAATTTTAGATAGTTTCTGTTGGAACGGCTTGGCTAGTTCCATCTGGGTCTTTTTACGCTGATCCCATGGCTTAAGCAGCATACCGCCCACCAGTGTGTTGTATCCAGGCCCCAGCGGCGAGAATCCGTTGATCTGAAACACCTTTTCGGTCTCAGGGAAGCTGCGGCAAATCTGCCGGATTTGTGACGCATAAGCGCTCATATAATGCAGCGTCGCGGTTGGAGGACCAATACCGGTGAAAAATAGAATGCCCTGATCTTCCGTAGGGGCCAACTCGCTTTGGGTTTCCAACAGCATAAGAGGAATACTGACAAACAGCACCAAGGCCATAATCAGAACCAGCCAACGGAAAGCCAGGACGGTGTGCAATGACCTTTCATATCCATGACGAAGTTTCATGAACATGGAATCAAGGAAATGCACCAGACCGTGTTGGGATGCCGGCTTGAGTATTTTGCTGCTGAGCATGGGCGAAAGCGTCAGCGCCACGATCATGGAAACCATCACGGTAAATACCAGCGTGAAAGCGAATTCAGTAAACAGACTGCCGGTCAAACCGCCCATAAAACCAATCGGCGCAAAAACCGCTGCCAGCGTTGTGGACATGACAATAATGGGACCCGCCAGCTCACGGGCACCTTTGAATGCCGCCTGCAAAGGCGTCAATCCTTCATCAATGTGCCGATGTATATTTTCCACCATGATGATGGCATCGTCCACGACCAGCCCGATGGCGAGAATTACCGCCAGCAGTGTCAACAAATTGATGGTAAAACCAAAGGTTATCATGAACAATCCGGCACCAATGACCGCCAGCGGAATGGCCACCACCGGAATCAGCAGGGATCGGAAGGAACCCAGGAAAAGAAAGATAACCAACACGACAATTCCCAGGGTGATAAGCAGGGTATGCTCTACTTCGGCAATCGCGGCCTTGATGTAGACACTGCCGTCATAACCGATTGCTCCGTGGAGTCCCGCGGGGAGATTGGCCTGTATTTGGCGCAGCGCCACATGAACTTCATGCGCCAGCGTCAGATCATTGGCTGTCGGGCTTGGGAATACACCAATAAATGTGGCGGGTATACCGTTTAGAAATACGCTCTGATTATAATTTTGGGCCCCCATTGTGACATCGGCGACATCGCTTAGACGAATGGGGACGCCATTGACATATTTTACAACCAGATTTTTAAAATCCGCCAGATTATGAATCGACGTGTTCGCGGTAATAACTTGGGCAATATTCTTGCCGCGGATTCGGCCAATAGCCGAAACAAAGTTGTTGTTGGCCAGGGCCGCCGACACATCCGCCGGAGTAAGATTCAAAGCGGCAAGCTTGGCCGGACGCAACCACACACGCAAAGCAAAGCTGTTTCCACTGGAACCAGATCCCGAGGGGAGAATTTGCGCCTGACTTACGCCGGGCAGGGATTGGATTTTTGGCTGCACCACGCGCAGCAGGTAGTCGTTGATCTGCTGCTGATTCATGGTTTTACTGGAAAACGCCAGATATATCAGCGCTCTGGCATCGCCGGTTTCTTCATTGATTACCGGAGTCTGGCTGGCTGGCGGCAACTGGCTGGCGACCTGCTGAACCTTGGCGAGAATCTGAGATACGGCGGCATTTGGATCCGAATTCAGCACCATGTTACATGTAACAGTAGATGTGCTTTCGGCACTGGTTGCGGTCATATAATCAATATTTGGCGCTTGCGCAATGGCCTGCTCCAGCCGTGACGTGATGTAGGCCTGAACCTGCGCCGGATCGGCACCCGGATAGGATGTCGTAACCGTAACAATGGTGCTGGTGATCGTTGGATATTCCTGCGTGGTCATGCTCATCCATGCGCGCAATCCCAACACCAGAATAATGAGGTTGACCGCACAGGCCAGTACCCAGCGCTTGATAAATAAGTCCGTGAATTTCATTGCGTTTCAGACCTTGCCTTATGGTTTAACTTTGTTGCTCACCACAACCACCGCACCCGGACGCAGTTTCACCTGGCCAGCGGTCACAACCACCTCACCGGCTTTAAGTCCGGACATGATAATCGTGTCGTTACCAACGGTATTTCCCGTTTTTATCAACACATTCCTGACGGTCAACTCCGTTTTCCCCGCCTTCCTGGTCTTCTTGATCACATAGACGTAATCTCCATACGTGTTGTATGTAATGGCACCGGTGTTGACGACCAGGACCGTATTCTTCACCCCGGTAAGCAGCTTCACTTCGCCGAATAATCCGGGTTTAAGCAACAGTCGCTTATTGGGCAAGACCGCCTGCACTTGAATATTCCGGGAGCCGACATCCACTTGTGATGAAAGTGCTTCAACCTTTCCGGTAAATACCTTGCCAGGGTAGGCGTCAACGGTCAACTTGACGCTCTGGCCAGTGCGCACTTCCGCCAGATAATTTTGTGGAATGGAAAAATCCAGATACAACGGCGTCCAGGTGTTGAGTGCCACAATCGGCGTACCCGGTGACACATATTGGCCCAGGCTTACCTGCCGCAGCCCCAGATACCCGGTAAACGGAGCTGTAATCGCCAGCTTTTCGAGCGTCGCACGGTCTCCCGCGACCTGGGCCTTGGCCTGCAGCAGCGCGGCCTGATTGGCATCCAGCGTGGCCTGTGCGGCGGCGCGGTGCTGCATGAGATTCTCTGTACGCAACAGGTTGGTTTTAGCAAGCGACTCGGCGGCCAGATCGGCTTTCAGTTGCGCCAACTGCGTGGTGTTATCAATCTGCACCAGCTTCTGGCCGGCTTTAATCATCTGGCCGGAATGAAAATAAATGGCCGTGACATTGCCGGAAATCTGGGCTGACACCTGCACCCCTTGAACCGCGGTGAGGCTGCCGACAATGTGAATGGCCTGCGGCACAATATCCGATCTTACAATGCCGGTTGAAACCGTGACCGGTGGAACCGGCATATGGGCAATCGCATAGGCAATTTTTCTGTTGACCATCAATTTGAATTCAAACAAACCGATGATAACCGCCAGAAAAACAACCAGCACAATGACGGAAATAATAACACGCTTTGCCATAATCTATGCGGACCTCCGCTTTACTTTCCAACCTTCGGCTGCGCTGCGGCGGGCCGGGTCGTTTGGGTTTTTGAAACTTCAACCACCGAATGTTTGTGAACCGTTCTGTATTCTTTAGGCCACCATCCACCGCCCATGGCCACGAAAAGTGCGGCGGTATCCTGGTAACGCTGAGATTGCGCGGTTACCACGGCCAGACGGGATTGCTGATACTGTACCTGGGCGGTCAGCAGTGTTGTGTAATCGACCGCGCCGGCCTTGTATTCCCAGCGTGCCAGCTTGTACGCACGAAATGCCGATACATAAGCCTGCTGTTGGTATCTCAAGGTTTGGGCATCATTTTGCACCGCGCGCAACGCATTGGCCACCTGGGCAAAGTCGTTAATGATCGTTATCTGATAGTCCGCTACGACCGCTTTTAGAGCGGCCTGAGCTGCCCGTTTGTTGGCACGCAACGTACCACCGTCAAAAATGGTTTGCGTCAGGCCGCCGGCAATAGACCAGATCAAACTCGACGCATCAAAGAAATTGGCCAGCTTGCCATTTTCAAATCCCAAATCCCCCGTAATCTGGATCAACGGATACATTTTTGCCACCGCCTCACCCACCTGGGCGTCACCGGCCTTCAACTGGGCTTCGGCTGATAAGATATCTGGCCGTTGGTGCACCAGGGCGGAAGGTAGAGATACCGGTAGTCTGGCCGGCAGATTTAATGAATTCAAATTTAATTTAGGAATATGGGCTTGCGATGGAATCCGCCCCAGCAAAATAGCCAACGCGTGGCGGGCCGCTGAAAGGGATTGCCGCAAGGGCGGCAGTGTCGCTTCTGTGGCGGCAACCTGGCTTTCCTGATTAACGACATCCAGATATGTTACAGCACCAAGGTGGTACTGCTGGCGGACAATCTTGAGGATGTTTTCCTCATTACGCACCAGCGATTGGGTGGTTTTTACCCGCGCTTCCAGCGACGCAACTTCGATGGCCGTGGTAACGGTATTACCCTCCAGTGTCAGATAGGCTTCCTGCAGGGCATAGCGTTGCTGATCTTCCTGGGCTTTGAATGAATGCGTGACAATACGGTTAAGTCCGAATAGATCGGGATCGTAACTGACCTGCAGATCGCCGGTATAAAGGGAAAATGTTCGTGTTGGACCGCCAAAGCCCGCACCGCTCTGCCGTTCACGTTGTGCGTCCGCGCCCAGTGACACTTGCGGAAAAAATATTCCCTCCACAGACTTAAGGTTCTGATGGGCTTCTTCCAGCGTCGCTTCAGATGCCACCAGCGTCGGGCTGTTTTTAATGGCACGGTGTACCAGTTGATCAATGGCCCGGGATTTATAAAGTTTCCACCAGCGGGCTTCCACTTTGGCTCCGTACGCAAAATCTTGCGCCGCACCGGCCGCTGCGACTCCGGAAATGGGTTTTATTTTATTCGGTCTGGGGCCGGGTGTATAGGATTTTACAATGGGGGCCGATGGCACCTTCAACGGCGGCTCAAAATTGCACCCGGCGGAAAAAATCATAGCCAGCGCCAAAAGCGCAACATGCCGTGACCTGCGGATACACAGTCCATTTTGTTTTAATTTGGCTGGAAGCAGCTTGATCCCCTTGGCACGACCACCCTGGTAAAATCCAAATATCCCCGGATATCCTTCAGGCGGGGACCGAACTTGAGCCATATTAGGAGGATATAGCAGCCTTGTCAAATCCTTATTTGAAATTGGTATTTGGTAATTCTTCTTCCGGTTGTAGTGGGGGGCGAGAATAAAATTTGGCGGTGCCTAGTGCTCTGTCACGCCTAAATATTAGGATTGACGGAGGGCCAGGGGGTTGTGGGCGCGAAGGGAGGAGGAAAGTGTATGGGAACATACATTGACGACGAGCGCCAAAGCCCACGG
>JAJYGE010000019.1 GCA_021785155.1 Planctomycetota bacterium | reverse complement strand
TTGTGCCCGCCAGTGCCCAGGGATCAATAATTGGCGCATCCGTGCCTGAAGCGGAACCGCGGCTCACCCGATGCGTGCGGAGCAGTTCGTCCGTATGGCGTTGCAGTAATTCCAGGATTTCCTGCGACAACGCGGAAAGGTCATGGGCGTCCGAAGTGGATGAGCCGTCCTGATGTCCGGCGTGGTGGCCATGCGCGGCGGAGTGAAAATGGTCTTCATTTCTCATGATTGAATCCAGACTTTGCTGTACGCGCCCACGGATGATACTTCCGCGGTGAAAATGCTGATCTGCCCCACGCGCAAACGAATGCGCAGACGCGTGATGTTGAACGTGCCGGTGATGATGCAGCCGGCAGCCGCGGTAAAACTCATCGGCACATTGGGATGACAGGTCGCCAGGCCCGGATCATTTTCCGTCAGCCAGCCCACCATGACACCGTGCAATCTCTGGCCCGTGAGAATACCGGAACCAAAACCCGCATCGGCAAAAGCTTCGGAATCCTTTTCACGGAATTCCTCATCCAATCTGGCATCATAAATGTTGGCGGTGACACCGGGCGGCAGCGTTACCGCCGCGGTCAATCCGGATAATGGCAGCGCGTTTGGCATGGGGACAATCTCCGAACATAGTGTTACGCAAGTTCGACTTATGCCGCTTCAAAGATCTGACATTCAAAGCGTATTGCGGCGGTATAAATGGCATTCTGCAATGCATCAAAGCCCGGCATCGCCGGCTGAATCGGTGTGGTGCGCACGCACCCCAGCAGACTGCCCGTGGATAACGCAAGTGTGGCACCGTCGAGCAACGCGCCAAGCCGCTGGGCGGCGGTCAACGCGGTGTTAATATCCGCGGCGATGATCTCCAGGGCCACCTCCACAACGGTCATGCGATCGCCTGAAAAATCATGACTTACGCGGCCAGTGCCAACATGAACAATTACCAGCGGCAGGGCTGCGGATTCCGGTGCCGTGGTTAAATACACGGCCGGAACGCTGCCGCAAATAACGTCCAATTCCGCATCAGCGGTAATGGTGCTGATCAATTCCTGTATAAGTGCCTGCATATCGTTCCTTCAACTTTGCGTAAGCGATTCCTGTGGTTCCAGCAGATCAGCGTAAATGGCCCACGCCTGGTCGCGGTCTCCCAAATTAATCACAAACCGCACCCGGTAATAAAAAACGCCGTCAAAAAGCCGATCACCAAATTGCGCAGCGATATTCTGCGGGGTAATGATCACATGCGTAATGTCCATGCTCCGGCGCGCAATGGCTTTCCATGGATGGGCATGAAATGTCAGAATGCTGGCCGGAATAGCCGTCAGCAATGTCTGCCAGATACGGATAATTTCCCCGCTTGGCCCCGGCGTCGTGGCCGCGCGCTGCAGGCTGAGTTTCCGGCGGGTTAATAATTGCAGAGTCATACCACGCTGTCCCGGTACCCATTGAGAATATTGATTATTTCCGCTGTGAAAATCAGATCCCCCGCCCGCGCCACATATTCATATCCGATGGTTTTGCCCTGTGATTCACGCTGTTTGGTTAAATCCGGCTCATTGAGCACATTGCCCACGGCCAACGCCGTGGCAAAGGCAATATCATCCGGAATCGCCACTCCGCAGATGACTGCCCCGGCGGCGTGCGGCTGGGAAAATGTTGCGGTGAACGTATCGGCAGCTAGCGCGCTGACCGTCACCGTTTCCTGCATGGCCGTGCCGCAGTCCATCACCAGGGCCGCACCCGCGCCGATCGCCCAAGGTTGATCCATATTCACGCCGGTCATGGCGGCGGGTGTAATCATTTGGGTACCGGGGTCAATGGCCGATGTATTGGTGGTCGTAAAGCCGAAACCGGCGATGTAATCAACCTCCATGGCGTTGAGCCGCTGAAACCCGCACCGCCATGGAAATGGCGCAGTTAGCGATTGTGCGGCCTGCGGCTTAAATGAAATGCGTCCGATTTGGGGCCGCAGATCAAATTGCTCGGCGGTACAAGCAAGCGGAGAAAGGCCGGTGGGAAAAAGGGTGACGGAATTAAGCAGCAGCACCGGCGTTTGCCGCAGCATTAAATACGGCCGATTGGGGGAATCATAAAGTTCCGTGAAGCGCGTGGGAATAAACGTGCGTTGGCAATACCGCTGAATGGCATCGCTGACGGCGGAAATTATCGCCGCCAGGGTTTGCGGGTTCACATCGGCGCTGCCGGGGACAATGGTGGAACAATACGCGGATGTGATCAGATCAGCCATGGCGTGGCTATAGACACCAAGCGCGGCGGATAATTGATCCCTGCCTGCAGAAAGGCCGCTTGCCGTGCGCCACCCCAAGGTCATTCCATGGTTCAGTCACACTTTCAACACGGCCTTTCATCAAGCCCTCGGTGGAAATTTAGATTCGTCCTGACCGGCATTAACTGTAGATGGCGGTGCGTCGGAGACGCGATTTCCCGGAGCACCGTGGTGATAACCCGGTGCCGTTGCGTGGGGGCGGGTGATGCGGGCGGATGTACATTCGGAAGATATGTCGCCGCATTGGAATGCAGGCGGCGTAACGTTACCATGCGCGCACGAGCGATTCCACCACCTCCGCGGGTGGCAAGGCATGGATTGCATCTGAATGACAGGTGGCATATTGATGGGCTAAACTGGAAATCTCCGGTTGCAGACGCGAAAGAATTTTTAATACGACTGTTTCATCGAGGGGTATGGCATCAACGGCAACGCGGATGATAGCCTTGGCCGCGCTGAACAGGCACATCGCAATGGCGCGAATTTCCTGCGCGGTGGTTTCACTGACCAAGGCTCCAAATGCCATGGCATGATGCAGCGCTTCAGGCCCTGCCATGCCGTCCACCTGCACATGCATGGCCTGCGCCCAATCCCAGCGACGGGAAAGTTCCCACAAATGCGCGCCCATTTCCAGAGATGCCAGGCGAAGATTCGCTGGTACCTCCGGCCCCGATAGCCGTGAGGCCAATTCCGGCAGTTCCGCCAGATCGCCCTGCCGGGCCGCTTTAAATGCCCATCCCACGGCCACGCCGTCACTGGGGCCTATGGAAGATTTCAGGCAGGCGTCGAGAAGTTGAACGATCTGTTCTTCTGATCGCAGAAGCCCTTGTCGTGCCAAGGCGCGAACCTGAAAACATCCGGCGTATCCGCCGACGGCGGGTGCTGAATCAACTAACTGCATTAAACCAAGAACATTCAACGGCTGAATCTCCGGTTCGGACCAATAAACTCGCCCGTTCCAACTTCGCCGTCCATGATTATATCCTTCCATTCGTGGCAAATACAGGCCGACAGTACCGATGGTAACGTGGTGTGGTGTATGGCGTGGTGTATCGAGGATGATCATGCGAGCCGTTCGAGGCATGCAGAACAATGTACCACCCTCCGGGCCGGGTACCAATAAATACGCGACTATGAACCGTCGCTTGGCATGTATCTCAATGCCGATGCGCAAGGGCTAAACTGTTACTTTTTATACCAGCTCCACGAAGTTTAATATTGCTAAAGTGCTGGCTCATCCGCAGAGTAAAAACTATCATCTGATGATCAGCGATAAGGACGTTTCACTTCGGTGTGTATTGGGATTATGAAGTCGGATGGTTCGACCGCGTGCATCTACCTCGTGAGAACCCCAGCCTGCTAAAACGAGTATACAAGCAGCGCGAAGTGCTTACGTACGCGCAAACCAAAAACTCGTTGCACCACTAAGCTTTGAGTGAATTATCAGGAATGGGGCTAGATAAAAACATCAGTCGAGTGTTCATGTGTCATTGGCCGTCCCATTTCCATACCCAGCCAACGGCGGTAAGCGAAGGGGATAAGAATAAGGCCAGCGGCCATGAGGACGGCGGCGACACCTACCGCTTGGCGTGTTCCCCAAAATGTGAGGGTGGTACCCATCCCCACCGCCATAAACATCAGAGTGGATACGAAGAAATACGCTGACCGAGTACCATGGGGAAGCAGCCAACACACAACTGCGTACGCAAGCGGCTGAATCATACCGGTTGCCAACAGACCTAAAGCCAAAGTTGCCGTATCTTTCAAACTGTGGTCCACGATCACAACCGTCAGCCATACAGTCGCGGCGAACGTGAGCCACGCCAGAAGGATTTGGACAGCGATGGTTAGAAATATTCCTCCGGCAAACCGTGCCCTGCTTTCCGGACGAAGCGACTCCAACGCAAGGCACGACCAGGCGCTTCCCCACCGGGCCAAAACAAACGCGGGCAACATGACGGCTAAAGGTACGATTATATTAAAGTCCCGTACCATTTCCGAGGGAGAGCGAGCAAGCCCGTACCCAATGATCGACGCCGCATAACATACCACAAAAAGTGCTGGTAACAGGCTCATCGCCCATACTCCAGTATGGCACCAGCGCCGTAGCGTGTCCCTAAGGGTTCCATCCAAAGCCATTGGCATCCCGTAGGTGATCGGGGCCGCGCCGTTTTGTCCGTCCACGTGACGGGCGCTCGTGGCAGGCCCCAGCAGATGACCGAAAAAGCGCCCGACAGAACGCCCTAATGATGCAAGATCGTACGATCCATTAGCGATTCGGCCGTAACCGCGCTGGTCTTCGGTGAAATGGCTTAGCTTCCATATTGCCCAAGTTCCAGCAGCTAACCCACAACCCAGCAGGTTTGTCGCCGCGAGCCAATACACTGCATTAGAATTGCTCTCCAACGCTCCCAGATAATTTAGTGGGCCGAGAATTGCGACACCGCATAGGATTGTCACCAGCAACGTATTGGCTGCAATAGCCCATCCAACCAGTCCGAAAATATAGACGGCCAACGCAACAAATAAACCAACGCGGAAACCGTGGTTCTGTACCAGCATGAAAAACACAGGCCATGCTGCCGCCAACAGGCCCATCGCTACGAAGACCGCGATACTCGTCGAAACGTAATGGGGCGTTATTGCACGGCGCGGGTGGACCAACTGTTCGCGGAAGTGCAACCAAAGCCAAAAGCCTAAAAATAATCCGCCAGTTGTGACAGAGCCAGTGCCGATATGCCCCGGACTCCCGCCGCCATCCGAGAATACAGTCCAGAGTATAAATGCAATCCAGAATGCCGCCCGCCACGACGAAAATGGACGGCGCACGTATGTCATCAATACTTCGGTATAGCGATTACCCATTGGCCACCCCCTGTTGCATTTGCAGGAAGGCGTCTTCCAGACTCAAGTGCGTGCGGTCTTTAAGGTCTTCCAGAGAACCGAAGTAAATAATTTCGCCTTTCTGCATCATCGCCACATAATCCGCAACGCGCTCCAAGTCGGACATAATGTGCGTGGAAAATAAGACCGTGCGTTGCTGCGGTTCAGTGAGTTCCACCAGCAGTTGCAAAAATTGCCGGCGAGCCTGCGGATCAAGGCTGGCCGCCGGTTCATCCAGAATCAGCAGATCAGGTTGATAGGCTACGGCGGTAAGAATTGCCAGCTTCTGTTTCTGTCCCACCGATAATGCCCGCACGCGGTCGTCCAGAGGAATATCCCATTCCCGCACCAGTCGATTAGTGAGTTCGGCATTCCATGTCGCATAAAACGACGCGGTATATTGGATCAATTCCCGCACACGCATCCACGGATATAAGCTTATCACCTGCGGCACATAGCCCAGTCGCGCCTTGGCCCCAGCGGACAGCGACCAAGCGGATTCGCCCAGTAACACACACTGGCCAGACGTGGGCCGCAGTAAGCCTAACGCACATTTTATCAGCGTGGTTTTTCCGGCCCCGTTGGCTCCCAGCAATCCCACGGTGGCACCCGCTGGTATTTCCAGAGTCACGCCACGCAGGGCCGACTTGGAGCCGAAGGTTTTGGTCAGATTGGTAATACTGATCACCGGGGTCATACGCTTCTCCTTTCAGCTTGAACATCAGATTCCGTTTCCAGAGCCATGGATGCGGAAAGCATCTCATGTAATTCTTCTAAACTGATACCCAGCAACCGGGCCTGTTGAACCGCCTGGCGCAGCTGCGCCAGCAGGGCCTGGGTCTGCGCGTTCTTATGCCCCCGTGCGCCGGGATTGGCCTTAACGAAGGTTCCGCTGCCCTGGCGGGTTTCCAACCAACCCTCGGCAGTCAGACGTTCATAGACATGCAGAATCGTGTTCTGATTCACCGCCAGTTCGCGGGCCAACTCCCGCACACTGGGCACGCGGTCTCCGGGCTTTAAGGCCCGCGCCACGCACTGCGAACGGATCTGATCCGCAAGCTGCCGGCTGATGGGCACGCCGGATGAAGGCTCAATTCGAAGCCGCATGTATGACACTCCCGAATGCAATCCGAGTAATCGCCCGGCTATCGCTCGGATTGGCTACTAGTGACTATAGCACTATAACACTAGTCGGATGGGATGTCAAACGGAAAAAGGGAGTTCCGCCGAAACGGTACCTGACACGTTTTCCATTGATCACAATGAGATAACTGCGGAGTTACACTATATACTAGGGACAGCCGCCTATTAAATCCGTGGTGTGCGCTGTGCGGTACGGTACGCATTGATAAGAACCTGCCGAACCAATCCCGTGGCCGCATCAAAGAGCATCAAGAGCTTCACCACCGGAAAGCCACAGCCGTCGTTCAGGGCATGCCATAACGACCTTGTAACCGTTTCGTGTCGGGCATGGAGGCGGCGGAACCATCGGTATAAAACGTACGATGGCCGTGAAAAAGCGTGGAATCATCCGCCTTGGAACACCGTAGCCAAACG
>JAJYGE010000203.1 GCA_021785155.1 Planctomycetota bacterium | reverse complement strand
TTCCAATGCTGATGAATTCTATGAATGTCTTTGCGTTACCATCCCGCACGACAAAGACATGGAAGGAGCAATTTGGGCGGGTGATTATTGAAGCTCATGCGTGCGCGGTTCCGGTGATTGGCAGCAATTCCGGTGCCATTCCGGATGTGGTGGGGGAAGCGGGAGTGGTTGTCCCGGAGAGTGATCCAGACGCACTGGCATCTGCGATCAATAGGCTAAATGCTGATCGCCGCGGCGCAATAGAAATGGGGCAGTGCGGTTATGAACGTGTGCATCGGGAATTCAGTTGGGAATGTGTGGCCGAGCAGATGGCCCGGATATATCGACGCTGCGTCGTTGAGCGGAATTTGGAAGTTAGTCATTAGAAAGGGGTTATGAAGAACTGCGGGCTGTATTATAGGGCGAAAGATTATCACACGTTAGCAGTGAAAAAAAGTAGAATTTTGTTCTTGTTTTTTTGGAGTGCTTCGATAATTATGTTCACACATAAATAAACTGGCGAATGGTTCGCCGGGTTTGAGAGGCCCTGAATTGCGAGGGAGATAGAGAGTGAGAGTTTACCGCAGTCGTCGGTCGGGTTTTTCCATTATTGAAATGCTGGTGGTCTTGGCAATAATTGCCATACTGGTGGGCGTGGCACTGGCGGTGGGGCGGCAGGTGCTCAATTCATCGCGGCGTGAATTCACACGCAGCGAACTTACCGCGCTCCTGGGGGCCGAGGAGTCGGTGGTTCACAAAACCGCCGGCGTGGTGCCTCCTTCCATGTATAGCTTTCTGGCTGAATATCAGCAATTGGGCGCTTATCGGGACGTGAACGGCGTATGGCGGGTGCATTCCAATATTCTTACACGACTTCCGTCCTCTATGGTAAAAAGTTCAATGGTCGCCATGCCAAACAATGGGAATATGTTGATGATTACCCAAGTTAATGATGCATGGGGAAATGCCATTCAGTTTTTGCCCACCGTATTTTATAATTCTCACGCCCCGTGTTTTGTCAGCGCCGGCCAGGACGGTATGTTCGGCACCCGTGATGATATCCATAGCTATGATCCGTGATGCGGCGGCCAGATTGTACGCTATTTCCGCGTGCGTTATTTGCGGATTCTGTAGCCACGGTTCCCTTTCGGGTGCCAGTTTGCTCACAGCACTTATTGCGGTGGAGTAATCCGGGCCGTATAGTATCTGTACAGCCACATTTGTGGCGTTGACAGGGTCATGAGTTAGATTTTTAGCGAGGTTCATGTGACGAACGGTGCAGGTACGGTTTTGTTTTATCAACGTCCGGTGCTTCTTGATCGGGTAGCGCACCGGCAGGCTCGGGTGAACATGCGCAATGCCAATTTTGCGTTCACAAAAAAAACCAATTCGGTTCCCGTGACTGCTTTGGAATTTGGCCGGGCCGCGACAGAATATCCCATTGTATTTGCCGGACCCTCGCCGGATCGGCTGATGCCGGTAGTCGTGCTGGGGTTGAGGAATGAAGAAAATTTATTCGTGAACACCGACGGCAAATGGACGGGCGTATACGTCCCGGCATTTATCCGCCGATATCCATTTGTTTTGGCTGAGCGGAACAATGCTCAGGATCTCAGCGTGTGCGTGGATACCGCCTTCAGCGGCTGGCATGATCCGCGCACGGCGGCTGGCAGCGCGGAAAACGGTTCGCCGACGCCGGATGGTACCGATTCCGGAGAAGCCCTGTTTGATGAACAGGGTGCCGAGACACCTTTTCTGAAAAATGTATTGGAGTTTTTAGGGCAATATCAGGGCAATATCCGACATACCCAGACGTTTGTCCAAAAGCTCAATGAATTGAATCTGCTGGTGGGGCGTGAAATACATGCCCGCGATACCGCCAATCAGCCGTTGGCATTGCGTGGATTTTTCGCGGTGGACGAAGCAAAACTCAATGCATTGAACGATACTCAGATTGTTGAATTGTATCGTCAGGGGTTTCTGGGGCTGGTTCTTGCTCACCTTATTTCACTGGGTAACATCGCCCGCCTGGAAATGCGATTGCGCAGCGGTGAAACACGTTAAGCGGCGGGAGTATGCGTGGCAGCAGGATAATCATCTATCGCGCGGCTTATTGTTATGAAGCAATCATTTACTAAACCGCCGCTGCGTGTTCAAACCACCACGCTGTGGGAATATCCCTCGCAGGATTATGGTCGCGAAGCCCATGGTGACAAAGACTATGTGGGAGCCACGCCGGCCTGGGTGATATGGAATCTGTTGCAGCGCTATACGCGCGAAGGGGATAAAGTTCTTGATCCCATGTGCGGAAGCGGGACCACTCTCGATGTCGCTTCGGAATTGGGCCGGCTGGGCGCGGGCTTTGATCTTGTGCCGCGCCGTGCGGATATTCAACCCGCGGATGCCCGGAAAATTCCCTTGCCGGATCAGAGCATCGATTTTGTATTCATTGATCCGCCTTACAGCACGCACGTGGATTATTCCGATGATCCAAAGTGCATCGGTAAACTCGATGCGGGCGAATCATCAGAGGATGGGGGACTTAATGAATATTACCGTTCCATGCGCGACGTATTTGCTCAATGTCATCGCGTAATGAAGCCGCGGCGATATTTGGCGCTGTATGTCAGTGATTCATTCAAAAAAGGTAAGCCGTTTATTCCCATCGGCTTCGATCTTTTTGCCCTGCTTCGGCGGCATTTTACGCCCGTGGATATTATCGCAGTGGTGCGGCACAATCAGAAACTAAAACGGGGAAACTGGCATACTGCCGCGGTGGAGGGCAATTTTTTTCTACGCGGATTCAATTACCTTATCATTATGAAAAAGTTCTGATTTCATCAGCCGTTCCGGTTTGTGAACTGGAGCGGGGCCACCAAACATCTGAAATATCTTCGATAGGGCCGAATCGGAAAATCGGAAGCCGGAACATCGCCCCACATGCACGGAGAACATCCTCGGGGGTCACATGGGACCGATCGGATACGGCATAAACCGGCTCCCACTTTTCCGGCTGCAATGCGGCCCGGAAAGATTCCAAAGCGCCAAACCGATACAGCCATCCGCCCCAGCGATGGGCGGAATACCGCGAGATTCTCGCCCACCAGGGGTTTTCACGGTCGGATGCAAATTGACTTCCGGCCACAAGCCCCAAAGTAATGTGGCGGCAATTGCTTCCAAATTCTCTCATGGCATGGTCAATCATCAATTCCACGACACCGTTTGGCGCGTGCGGCAGGCGGACTATTTGCTCAATAAACATGCCGTTTCGCGCCGGGATTGGTGAAGCGGCCAGTAATCCAACCAATGGCCCGTTGCGGCGGGTTAACGTAAAAATTCTCCGATGTATTGCCGCATCGGAAAGAATAAATGGATCGGCCAGGAACCGCATTGGCATAAGCCGGCGCTGGGACATCCACTGCCGGATAAGTTCGCGAATAACGGGTGAACGTGCTGCGCTCGCCGGTGTAATTTCAATTACGTCATTGCAGTGTCGTTTTGCCCGGGCGATCTGATATCGCAATCGCGCATTGTGGGAAATAATGTGCGGCCAGTGCGCTGGATTCCATAACGGAATGGCCCCGATGACTAATTTTCCGCGCCCGTTGGATGTTAATGGTGTGGTGGTGTGTTGTTCCGCACACATATAACATACGCGCCGACGTGTTTTCCGGGCGGAGCGTTCAAATTCTTCCGCAATTTCCGCAACCTGATCGCCGCTGCCAATGGGGCCGCCGACTGTGATCCAATGCCTTCCCGACTCAACATATCCAACCATCCCCGCATGCCGCTTTGAAAACCAGAGTTTCATTCCGCGCTGTAATGTCTGAAAGCAAACTGTTTCATATCCAAACGCACCAAGAATACCCATCGCCAATTCCCGCTGATAGATTCCAGTATTCTTTTCAGAAACCGCATTTGTCATATCAACGCTCCGGCGCTGCCGGATGCTCCCGCCTGTCGCACATCGACCTCCATTCCCATTTCTTCTTTATATCGACTCATAATAGATAATAAGGTGTCGGTCGCACGATCGGATGCGTCCATCAGCACTGCGACGGTTCCTCCGCCGCCGCAATCGGTTATGCGCGCGCCATATGTCCCGGTCTTTGGGCCGGCAGTGGATAGCTGATCCACGAGCCAATCAGCCTGAGGACACGATAATTGCAGGCGCAATCGATAACTGTGGTGCGAAGCCAGCATCAGTCGTCCGGCGCGTTGCATGATCAATCGACGTTCCGCCGAGATCGCAGTCTCGGCCGGCGATTCGGACAATTCTTCCATGGCCTGGAGAAAATGTTCGGCATGTTCGTATTCAGTTATCAGATGATCCAGCGTTGTACGAATGGCATATATGTTTTCCCCGATAATTTCTCCGGCAGTGGGATCCAACGGCCCATAGGTTCTTAGAAAATCCGCACCGCGTACGCGCCGTGGCAACATCGAACGGAAATAGCGACGGTACAATTCCGGCGAAACATTGCCCAAATATCCGTGGATCGGGTTGTGCCGCTGACCCAGATCACGATAAATGGTTTCAATAATTTTCGCCCCCATGGCTCCAGTGAGGTGAAATTCCGCGAAGATATTGCGATTTGTCGGACGCGTTACACCGGTATCCAATGCCAGTATGCGTATATCCTTGGAAAGTGGTATCTGTCCCAGCAGGGAATGAGGTTGAGCGCTATAGCGCAACAGGTGCGCCGGGGGACCATCCTGGGCGGATAAAACCGTTAATGCGTCCACAACGTGGCCGTGATTGCCATCTGAGGCGCGCTGGGCATCGCTGATAATGTGCGCTTTTTGAATGGCGTTCAGAACCATGCCGCGGCTGACACTGAGAGCCTGTAGAAAGGCGGATGTAACCGCTGAGGATGCGGCTTGTCCTGATCCTGCGCGAATATCTGAATCCACCACCACCGTCGCACCCAGAGCGCCATTGACACTTTGCAAAGGGGGAAATGTCATTCCCAAGCCAATCAGTGATTTAAAAACATTTAATAAAGGAGTTGTCCACGCCACCTGTGGGTCATCCAGAGGCGGTATTGATTGATCGCCTGATTGGCCAGCGACGGAAAAAATGGCTGCGCCCGGCAAAATAACCGGTTGATGATTTTGCCGACGCTGCTGCCCCAGGAAGATTATTTTGCCATCCTCCCGCCATTGCAAGGCCACTCCGGCCCGACTTGGTAACGCCATTTGCGCCACAACGCCGCCCGCTTCCAGTGACAGCCCGCCTAGCACGTCAACCCGCGCCGGAGCTGTACATATCGTTGCAACACCGTGGTTCTGGCTTGCCGCGACGGATTTAATTTGCCGTGTTAAACGGTCTGTAAGTGAGCCATCGATCTTCATAAATATCAATAATAGGCGATGGTTTACCGATGGCCAAACAAAGGCGATATTTTCCCACCTTTGACCTTAGCCGCCGCGCTCCGATATAATCATTGAAAGATTGTGAATTGTTTCACTGACGATGGACATACGTGAATGGTAAATGTGCTGACAACGACTCTGGCGTCCTCCCATGTAGCGTTTTATAGCGGATGGGCGCTGCTGGGGATTCTTTTTCTCATCGGCTTGGCATTTGGAATCGGCAATGTGGTTCTGTCCCATACGCTGGGGCCGGCACGCAAAGGACTGGTTAAGGATTCAACGTATGAATCAGGTGTTGATCCGCTGGGAAGCACCAAAGAGCGTTTCAATGTCCGCTTTTATCTCGTTGCGATGATATTTCTGGTATTTGATGTCGAAGTGCTGTTTATCATCCCCTGGCTTTACGTTTTCAATAACCAGCGCCACCCCTGGGTCATATTACCGCTGGGTGCGCTGTTTGTCAGTATTTTAGTTTTTACATTAATTCTGCTGGTTGCCTACGTGTATGCCTGGGGTAAGGGCGTATTTCAATGGGATTAAGGCAAAAAACCGGACAGGATGGAGTTTATAATGTCAATTGAACCAACAACATTGCCGGATAATTTTCTCACACTTAACTTGAAGAAAGTGGTCAATTGGTGTCGGCGTTCCAGCGTGTGGCCACTGCCGTTCGCCACGGCTTGCTGCGGTATTGAGCTTATGGCCACAGCAAGCAGCCGGTATGATCTGGCCCGCTTTGGTGCGGAAGTCATGCGGTTTTCGCCCCGCCAGGCTGATTTACTAATTGTCGCCGGGCGGATCAGCTTTAAGATGGTTCCCGTTCTGCATCGCATTTACCTGCAAATGGCCGAGCCAAAATGGGTTATCAGTATGGGGGCCTGCGCCAGCACGGGTGGGGTGTTTGATAATTACGCCACCGTACAGGGCATTGACCAGTTTATGCCGGTGGATGTTTATGTGCCCGGCTGTCCGCCACGGCCAGAAACTCTCATTGAGGGGATCATGGCCATTCAGCGGATTATCGACCAGGATGGACTTCCCGCGTCCAAACGGCAACCACTTAAAATTTCCATTCCGCCGACGTATAAACCCGCTCCGCAGCCGCAAATTGAACTCGGACCACGTCTGACTGCGGCAATGCGATAAAGCGGGCATATTGGAAGCGGTACGGAAAGATATTACATCCCGTAAAGGCTTGTGCGCTTGGCTCAATACCGGGATGATCCAAGGAGCTGCATTTTGACCCCTGAGGCAGGTGGATCGTTGGCAGATGATCTGGCGTTGATGCGGGCTGTCGCATCGCGCGACCGTTCCGCACTTAATACGCTTTACGATAAATATTCTGGAACGCTTCTGACGCTTTGCGCTCGACTGCTC
>JAJYGE010000364.1 GCA_021785155.1 Planctomycetota bacterium | reverse complement strand
ATGCGGAAGCGCATGGGGGAAGCGGGGCGGAAGCGGTATGAGAAAATGTTCACCGCGCAACAGATGGCGGAGAAGATGCTGGATGCGTATTCAGTAAGTATCAGTATTGGTCAGTATTGATCAGTATTATCAGTATTATCAGTATTGGTCAGTGTTCTTCAGTACGTTCAGAATATGCAGTACCCGGCAGGTTTACCTGCCGAGCAAAATACTGAATGTCCTGTTAATACTGCCGCGACTGCAGGCACTGAATATACCCATAATACTGATGATGCCGACAATACTGATAATACTGATCAATACTGAGTAATACTGAAGATACTGTATCGGAGGATGACCCATGGTGAATTCTTATAAATCGAACGGTGGAAATCGGAAGGCTTTTGGCGGCAATTCGCCGACAGTGGCGAATGAGGGGCCGGCATTTAAGATGGGGTATGCGCTGGCGCTAAAGGTGGTAAAAATATGCGAACATCTGCGGTCTGAAAAACGTGAGTATGTACTCTCGAAGCAGTTGCTGCGCAGCGGAACCTCTGCGGGAGCGAATTTAGCCGAATCGGGCGGGGCCGTGTCTGGAGCCGATCTTTCCAACAAGATTGCAATTGCGTATAAGGAATGTCAGGAATCAAAATACTGGGTGAACCTGCTGGTCGATTCGGGCTATCTCAGCAACGCAAGTGGTGCCGAAATTATCGCATCTGCCGACGAAGTGGCACGTATACTCTACGCCTCTATGCGCACACTCCGCCGAAAACAATCCCTGCCTACCGATACTGATTAATACTGACCAATACTGAAAATACTGAAAATGCTTTCCATTATCATCATTGTGTTTAATACCCGTGATACGACGCATGTTGTCTGCGGGCGGTGTTTGCGCATCTGGCCTTTAGCATCGAGCATTCTTGGAAAGCGCTGCGCTCCCGCAGCGTTCTGACTTCGATTTCCTAATTCTGTTATAATGAATCCCATGTTGCCATTGATTGAACAACACCGCGCCGAGATCGACTCACTTTGCCGCAGGCATGATGTCCGCCGGCTTGAGCTATTTTGGATCGGCAGCGCGTGGAGACTTTAATCCCAAGACCAGTGACTTGGATTTTATCGTGGAATTTACCGACTATGCGGTCCCTTCCATCGCGGACCAATGGTTTGGTTTGCAGGAAGACCTGGAAGCCCTGTTCGACGTTAAGGTTGAATTGGTCAGCGCCCGCACCGCTGTCAATTCCTATTTTCTGGAAACTGTTAATCGAGACAAGGTGACACTCTTTGCTGCCTGACTCAAAAGCGTCCGCGAATCCTTGATTCGCGGTTGCGCCATGCCAACTTGTATCTTGCTTTGTATAAATGTAAGATAATTCCTATGAAACAAGAAATTATGCGCGACATAACCGTTACCACGCGTGGCCAGATAACGCTGCCCGTGGCCATAAGAAAATCTCTCCGGCTGGGCACAGCCCGAAAAATTCGTATGCACCTGTCCGCGGATGGTGATGTGACACTTCGTCCGCTCCCTGACGTAATGTCTTATTATGGCGCGCTGAAAAATCGGATCCCCTATGACCGCCATGAGAAGGCCAAGGCCCATCGCGCCATCGCCGGCAGGGCCGCGAAAGAGGCTCGTTAATGCCGGATGTTTACCAAATGGACGCCAATATTCTGCTGCGGTTCCTGCGTGACGACCACAAAGAATATTCGCGGAAGGCCCGATCCTTAATTGCCCGGGCTAACGCCGGCGAATGCGTGCTGGAAGTATCCGCCGTGACCGTTGCAGAAATGTTTTATACGTTGAAATCGGTTTATCAAATTGACCGCCGCAGTGCCGCCAATACGCTGGCTGACGTGCTCAATACGCCCGCCTTTCGCTTACACGAACCGCAACGTGTCAACGACGCTCTGAGGCGTGTGCAAGTGGCGAACGTGGACTTTGGTGATGCGTATCTTGCGGCGACGGCGCATTATACGAATACCGGCGTCGCATCATTTGACAACGATCTTGGTAAATTTAACGACATCAAACATTTGAAATACTGATCCACAGGTGGCACTGCTGGACACCGATGAACGTATGACAATGGGGGGATCTATTCACCAGCTCCTCTCCAAGGAAAACAATGCTTTCCATTATCATCATTTCGTTTAATACCCGTGACACGACGCTTCGTTGTCTGCGGGCGGTGTTTGCGCATCTGGATGGCGTGGCGGCGGAGGTTATCGTGGTGGATAACGCGTCCGCGGACGGCAGTGCGGATGCCATTGTCAATGAGTTTCCGCAGGTGGTGCTGATACGCAATGCGGAGAATGCGGGATTTGGAGCCGCGAATAATGTGGCGATGAAGCAGGCGAAGGGGGATAACTTTCTGCTGTTGAACAGCGATGCGTTTTTAACTTCCGGCGCATTGCCGGCGATGCTCAAGGCGTTGCATGACAAGCCGGACATTGGGTTGGTGGGACCGCGGCTGTTGAATGCGGATGGATCGTTGCAGCGATCGTGTTATCGGTTTCCTTCGCCGCTGGTGGCGTGGCTGGAGGCATTATGGATTTCCGCGGTAGCACCGGCGACCAGTTTTCTGGGGGATCTTCGTCGCTGGCCGCATGATACACCGTACCATCCGGAATGGGTGATCGGGGCGTGTATGATGGTGCGGCGAAGCGTGTATGAAACGGTGGGGGGCTTTGATTCGGGATTTTTCATGTATGCCGAGGAGACGGATTGGCAGAGGCGGATTCGTGCCGGCGGGTGGAAAATCGCGTTTACTCCCGCGGCTCGGGTGACGCACCTGGGTGGGGCCAGCGGTGCGGATGATAGACCGAAGATAAACAATTATTTTTTTGAAAGCGGAGATTACTATTATCGCAAACATCATGGTGTGCCGGGTATGTACAGTGCGCGGGTGGCGGTGATGGTGGGCGGGTTGTTACGAATGCCGCTGTGGGGAATTATGTGGCTGGTGATGCCCAAGCGGCGGGCGAAGTTGGCGGCGAAAATCCGCCTGCGCGCATGGCTAATCGTCCGCCGCGGCGGAGCGGAACATCGGAGGTTGGGAGATAGAGCCTGGAACTTGGAATAGAGATAACCTCGTGCAGGCGTGGCTGCTATTTTGCTGGGAAAACGCACTGGTGGGATTGTGCCGCCTGCGACCTCCAGATTCCGGACTCCAAGTGAGCGGCCTGCGGAGGATCCACATTACCAATGGCGGGATTGTCCGTAGGCTTTCAAGTGGTATAATAGAGCAATGGAACGAATCATTGTTGATCCCGACATATGCAACGGATCGCCGGTAATCAGCGGCACGCGAATTCCGGTGCAGACTGTGCTGGAATTCTTGGCGGCGGGGGATTCAATCGAAAGCGTGATTGAGGAATATCCTTCGTTGACGCGTGAAGATGTGCTTCAATGTCTCCGCTTTTCCGCCGACCTGATGGGACACCACTTCACGCTTGAGGAAGTCACGTGAATGGCTTCCTGCTTGACGAGAACATGCCATGCCGCGTTACTTTCGCGCCATCCCATCCCATGGTCCACGTAACGTCGCTGGGAAAGGGCCTCTCAGATTCCTTCCTTTGGGATTATGCCCGGGCACACCGCTATGTAATTATTACGAAGGATGCTGATTTTTCCAACCGGGCCATGCTATCTGAGCCGCCGCCTTGGGTCGTGCGGTTTTGTATTGGTAATCTGCAACGAGCTGAGTTTCACGCATTCGCCGCCGCTGTCTGGCCGCGCATTGAGCGGCTTTTGCCCAGCCATAGACTCATTAGTGTGTATCGAGATCGGATCGAGGCGATTCGGTAAGATCGTGTATTGAGTATTCAGCTTCGCAAAATGGCGGGTTTACCGGCCAGAACCGGGTTCGTAAACCCCTTGGCCCTCCGTCAACCCGTCATTATGGGTGGAACCGGGCACTAGCAATACCGCAATTTCTGAATGGTCTGTTAAGGAATGCCGGGGTTCATCTTCCTCCCAATTTCAGGAGATCTATGCTCCATCGCCCTATGTGTTTATTGATATTTGTTTCTTTGGAAAATTGGGACGACATCTGGCGGCGCAATCAGTTTGTTTGCGCGGAGCTGGCGCGGCGGTATCCGGATATGCGGATACTGTTTGTGTGTCCGCCGCGGGATGTTTCCAATGCCATTCGCACACGGCGGCTTGGGTCGCTGCGCGGGTCAAACAATTGGCACCCGGAGGGTTTTCCTAATATCACGGTCACCAAACCGCTTAAGTTGTTGCCCAGTTCGCTGGCGGTGGGGAGATGGGTCAATGATTTCATGGCTCGGGTGCATGTTCGGCGGGCGGCGCTGCGCTTCAATGATCAAAGATCAATGACCACGGATCACGGATCACGGATCACGGATCAAAGGTGGCGAGAGGTTGCAGATTATAGGTTACAGGGGACAGGGGGGGACGAGAAGTTAGTCCCGGCGCGCCGGGATAGAAGTGAGAAGTTAGAAGAGGGCGACACGGGGGGATCCACCACAGAGGCGAAGGAGGTAACGGAGGCGGAAAATCCTGAATGTACTGCCAATACTGACTGCACAAATAATTCTAACTCCTATCTCCTAACTCCCAACTCCTCTCCGCATCGCAGCGTCGTGCTGTGGCTCAACCCGCAGGATGCTGTTCACATGGTGGGACGCATGGGCGAGTCGCGGGTGATTTATGATATCACCGATGACTGGACGCAATTCACACATTTTACGCAGCGCAAGGCGTTGCTGGAACGCACCATGGCGGAAGATGCGGAACTTTGTCGCCGGGCGGATGCGGTTATTGTATGTTCCAGGTCACTGTATGAATCGCGCAAAGCATTATCAAGGAACATTCACCTGGTTCCCAATGGCGTGGATGCGGCACATTATCGCTGTGTCCTTGATGACCATACACCCTTGCCGGAAGCGTGCCGGAACTGGTGCCCGCCCGTTTTCGGCTACACGGGCAGTATTCATGCGGATCGTGTGGATGTTAAGTTGGTCGAGGCGATGACCGTGGCGATGACAGCGAAAAAGCTGCCGGGGACCCTTGTGCTTATTGGCCCGGTGATGCTGCCGGCTGATGACCGGAAGCGGCTGGAGGCTACGGGCCGCGTGATATTTACGGGGCCGATGGCGTACCGAGATTTGCCGCAGTATATGCGGGCGTTTGATGTGTGCATTGTGCCGCACTGCATGACTGCGTTTGTGGAGAGTCTTAACCCGATAAAGCTGTGGGAATACCTGGCGGCGGGCAAGCCGATAGTATCCACGGATGTCGCGGGCTTTCGCGATTACCCGCAGTTTGTGCGGATCGCCCGGACGGCTGAAGATTTTCTGGCACAATGCCAGGCGGCGCTGGCCGAGGGTACGGAAAAAAGCGACTTACGACGCGCAGAAGCGGGCAAACATTCCTGGCATTCGCGTGTGGATGAGATAGTGGCTGTCATACGAGAGGCAAAGAATTGAGCCGACGAATAAAAATATTACTGATTTCACACACCTGCCAATCTCCTGCGGAAGGACAGCCTAAGGCAGAATTGCTCCATGCGATGCCGGATATGGATTTGCGTGTGCTGATACCAAATCGGTGGAAGCATTACGGCCAGTGGCGACCGGTGACGTTTGTGGATCATGCCGCAGCGCATTATCAGGTTGGTAAGGTGCGCTGGCCATGGGTTGGTCCCGCGCAGTTTTATCTCCATTATTATCCGGAACTGCCGAAAATTCTCCGTGCGTTCAGGCCGGATGTTATCGACCTTTGGGAAGAGCCGTGGGGCTTGGTCAGTGCGCATGCGGTATGGCTGCGCGATCGCATTTTGCCGGGGGCTAAAATAATTTCGGAGACGGAGCAGAATATTAATCGTATTTTGCCGCCGCCATTTGAGCAATTTCGTCGCTATACACTTAAGCATGCCGATTTTGTCATTGGCCGCAGCCGAGAGGCGTTGGCGATCACACACGCGAAAGGTTATCGCGGGCCGGGCGAAGTGGTGCCCAACGCGGTGGATGCCAAACTCTTTGTGCCGATGGATCGTGCGAACTCTCGGCGGGAAACAGGTTTGGCGGATTGGTGCGGGGCCGGTGATTTTCTTGTAGGCTATGCGGGCAGATTGGTGGAGGCGAAGGGCCTTGAGGATTTGGTGGCGGCCGTGGCGCAGTGCCCGCGTGAGGTGAAGTTGCTTTTTGTGGGTGACGGGCCATTTAAGGCGGCCCTGGAATCACAAATTAAGCAGTTGGGAATTATGGATCGCGTTCGAATGATCCCGGGTGTGCCGCCGCAAAAGCTTCCGCTGCTGATGAATTCCATGAATGTTTTTGCCTTGCCATCCCGCACAACCAAGACCTGGAAAGAACAATTTGGCCGCGTCATTATTGAAGCACATGCGTGCGCGGTTCCGGTGATAGGCAGTAATTCGGGTGCTATTCCGGAGGTGGTGGATGAAGCCGGATTGGTCGTACCGGAGAGCGATCCGGTTGCGCTGGCCACAGCGATCGGTAAGCTAAATGCGGATCGGAATGGGGCAACAGAAATGGGACGGCGTGGCTATGAACGTGTTCATCAGCAATTCAGTTGGGAACGGGTAGCCGAACAAATGGCGCGGATTTATCGCGGTTGCGGAGGACCCTGATCTATTTAGAACCCCTGTGCCGGGAGTCTCATTGAAAGAATAGGTCGGTATTATCGGGCTAAACATTATCGTACCCTGATAATCGAAAATTCGGTGTTTTTTTTCTTGCCTTTATGAAGGACTTCGATAATTATTTCTCAAGATTTATAGC
>JAJYGE010000191.1 GCA_021785155.1 Planctomycetota bacterium | reverse complement strand
CCGCGTTTTATAGTGAAATCCGGATTGAATACCGCCCGCCGAGATTCCTGTGCTCTGTTTGCAGTCAGATTCCTGATAATATATGTCCAGAATCTGCTCCGGCGGCCATATTACATTGAGGAATCCTCGGGGATGTTACATGGAGGCAAACCAATCATGACGCAACACAAAGATAATCACAACGGCGATGCCCCATTTGATCCGGATAGCTACAAAAAAGTGATTTTGACACATGCTGGTTGGGTCTACCACATGGCTCGCCGAGAGCTTGTCGATGCCAGCCTCGCTGATGATGCCGTACAGGCGATATTTTTAGTCCTGTGGCAAAGACGCAAGCGTGTGCCAGCCAGAAATCGCCACATCGGCGGCTGGCTGGTGCGGGCTACGTATTATGTTTGCCGCGAAATGAACAGGTGCGAACTTCGGCGTCAATGTCGTGAAAGGAAGGCGGCTATCATGCGAACTCACGAGCCGGATATTTCCCCGGAAACATCACCGTCCAATTCCGCGCAACTTGCGGCCTTGGATGCAGCCATGCAAAAACTTTCCGTTCGCGACCGTAATATGCTGGTGGCGCGGTTTTTCCAGAACCGTCCCGCAGAGGAGGCGGCGCAAGAGTTCAATATATCCGAAGCGGCGGCGGCTAGGCGCACCGCCCGTGCCGTGGGAAAATTGCGGCGGATCATGGCCGGGCGAAATCTCCCGCTAGATAACAATGCCGTCATGGCATTACTGGCCGGCGGTGCCGGAAATGCACCGAATAGGTTGATACCCGAAGTCCTGCGTGCTCTTGCCGGTCACGCGCAGTCAAGCCTCGGTGCCGAATGCGCCGCACGAAGGGGGTTATTTCATGCGGCGCGTGTGCCAGCCATTTTCGGTGTGCGAGCGGCGGCGGTGATGGCTGTGGCCGCTGTCATATTGCCAGGGGTACTCAAATTCCCAGGAGCATCATCAGCATTGACCCCGGCTCAGGTTGCACCACCGCCCCGAAAGCATCCCACAATCCCACTGCCCGCCGGTATAGTGCTCTCGCCGCAGGGCAAGCCTGTGCCACGCGTCAACGTCTTTCTGGCGAACCGAAACACATGGGCATTGTTTTGCGGACTCAATACGCCGCCAGTGCCCCCTCCAAAGTTTCCCGCATTTTTTCGATCTGCGGGAGGCCGTCCCTTCGCCGCTATCAAGAGCACGACCACTGACAGTGACGGCAATTTTATTTTTCCTCCACAAAAACGGAACTATCTTCTAATAGTCGATTGCTTGCAGGGGTTTGCCGAGATTCCAGCCGCCAGTCTTGGGGCTCAGCCAGTGCAAATTGCATTGCAACCATGGTGCCAGGTGGACGTCAACATCAAGTTACCGACAGCTCCCGGTATCACATATGGCGTGGGTGCCAATCCGTTCCAGAACAGGGCTTTTCCCAGTGTCAACTTCAGTTGTGGTTTTTTCCAGACCAGGCCCGGTTACTTCACGTGTTCTGACATTCCAGGAGTTGGAGGCCTGCAGGTTTACGCAGGAAGATATAAAGACGGTAAGGCCGCCCGCAACTTCTTTTATCGAACTACCATCATTTTTTTGCAGCCAGGTCAGCATGCCAAAGTGGACTTCGGCGGCACCGGTTGTCCGGTGGCTGGAAAAATTCTGCTGCCCGCGAGCTTGAAAAGCCGTCCTGCCCCTTCAAAATACGTCAAAGCGAGACTGGTGCTGCCCACAATTCCTTATCCCCAACGCTGGTTCCATTTAAGCCATGCCGGGAAAATCAATTGGCTGGTCCAGTGGTTTCGGACGCCTGCCGGACATATATACCAAACTGCGGCGTTATCCTCTTTCATTGCGAAAATTCGCAGCAATGGTTTATTCAGAATGGCCGCCATCCCACCTGGCAATTACCATCTCCAATATCTTAGCACCGGCCTAGGTCAGGGCCAGAGCGTCAACTGGCCGGCTCCGCTTGCCGCCGCTGCTTTCCTTGACGAGCCTTTCACCGTTCCCAATCCGCCGGGCGGATTTTCCGGCGAAGCGGTGGATTTGGGCAAGCTTGAACCAGCGCTAATCCGCAATCTAAGAGTCGGCGATATTGCACCGCCATTTGCCCTGCGGACCGCCGACGGTTCAGTAATCAGATTGTCTGATTTCAAAGGTAAAGTTGTTTTACTCTATCTTTGGGATTGGCCGGGAATTATCTGGCATGATTTGGTAAATCCACAGTTACCCACACTGCGTCTAACGGAAATGCCCGAACTTTTGCGGATACACAAAAAATTTGGCAAGAACCCCAATTTCGTGATGATTTCCGTCGCGACGGATAACGACCGTCAGTTAGTCCGGCAGTACCTGGATGCTGCGGAAATTCCCTGGCTGCAAGCGACGGCACCCATTCATAATCGACGTTCAATTTTAGACGACTATAGCTACAAGTCGTTTACGAATTTTTCGTCCGTCAGTTCCGTGATATATCTGATCGGTTCCGATGGCAAAATAGCCGCGCGAAATCCGCAGGGGAAGCAAATCATCGCGGTCGTAGCAAAGGCTCTTGCGGCAAACCGGTAACACCGGAGTGTTATCTATGCACTAATCCAATTACTGGGATGCGCATTTTCTCCAGATGGCCGCTGTACGTGTACCGAACGGTAATATGAGAAAATATCGCTGCGGCACCCGCCGCGGGCTTGATCACCACATCCATACTTTTCTGCGACCAGCGGGAGACGGCCACGGATCGGCTACCCGGTTTAATCATATCCACTACGGCACTGCCGCCCAGAGGGCGCAGGAATTGCAGTGTGATGGAAAAACTCTGCCGGGCGGCGAAATTACGGGGATTCAAAATAATGCTCCCCGGTTGGGCACCCAGCGCCGGCGAGGGTAGGAAGAAAACCGGCACGGTGGTGGATAGCTTGCGCTGCGACGGCGGAGCGCGGCGGCCTTTAAGTGATAGATAAAAGCAGTACGGCCGGTCGCCGGGTGGTTTCTTCATGGTGACACGAATCTTCTGCGATCCGCCGGGGAAAAGGGTGAAAGCTGGTGGGGAAACAGTCACTGCATTGTCCTGTGGACGCAGTTGAAAATCCGCCAGTTTGCCGGCGGTATTTTTGATTGAAAATACGGCAGAAAGTCGGTGGATTGCCTTGGGCGGTACAAACCGCTCGATTACCCATCCAGGCATGGCAAACCCCTTGAGGTGGGCTGTCGGGACCACTCCGAGTACCAATTTTTCGGGGGCAAAAGGCGTTGGGGCCGTGTCGTATTCGACGCGGTGCACGTGGTCCCAGACATCCGATGGAAACGGCAGCGTGGACACGAACGTTCCGGGTGAAAATTTCGGATCAACGCTCAGTCGTGTGATCGCTACCCGATCCTCGAAGCTGAGATGCCGCCGCTTTGCAGGAGAACCGGACCATAATCGCTCGCGAATGAACCTCGGGAACCAGATGCCGTGATTTCTCACGAAAATTGAAAATGCGTTTTGCCAGTCTGGTACTTTGCCCTGCGGACCAACCAAAACGCTGGACTCCCGATACACGCGCAGCCCCCCGACCAATTTTACGTCATACCGGATTTCTTGCACCCACTTATTACCCCCGGGATTGGTGATTTTAAGCGGATTTCCACCCTGAACCTCCGCGTAAACCAGTTTCACGTGGCCATTACCTGGATCGGTTTTCTGGCTGATCAACCGGTAGTGGAGTGGCCCCTTACCAGGCGGGAATTTTCTAAACCATCCGTTTTTACGCCACCCGGCAGGTTCATAGAGAAACGGCGTCTTAAATTGCGTCCATAGGCTTTCTAGGCTTTGCATCTCCGGGTTGGAAAACTGAACGCCGTTCCACGCCGACCGCCAATCTGACCCGGATTTGCCTTGGCGATTATACAGGTCCACCCGCCATTCGCGGCCGGGTCCACCACCGTCAGGATACGCACTCCATACCTTCTTCCGGCCGATCACCCATACTTGAACATGGGCATTTGGATCGGGCGTTCCATCGGGCAGGTAATATAGTCCCGTGTTTACGCTGGTGAGATTGACCAGCCTCCCCGATACGTCCCATTTTAGATTTGCCGCCTCGGTTTGGGTGTGCCAGCCGGGCGTTTCCCCCACCATCGCTTGCCGCAAATGCTTCGGGTCACTTTTCTGTATGATCGCCCGCAAATTACGTATCTCCCGTCCGCTGATATAATAGCGTGTCACGAATGTCGCCCGCACGCTTAGTGCCCGAATTTTCCGCGCGTACGCCTGAAACACCGCCGCCCATTGGGCTTGCGTTAGCATGGGTGGTTTGGCGGTAGCGGCAAGGGCCGGGGCAACCGGTGGACGTGCTGTAATCTTTGGCGGCGGGGGTCCAGGCTGCTTGTGGCCCGCATGGACCACCGCCACGCCCGTAGCAACCAGTCCCGCCACCAACAAAACCGCGGCAGTTACGATCGCAACTTTGCCGCCGGCTGTTTTCATTGCCAGTTTTGCCATTAGTTTTTTCTGCCCCGCTGACAATGCCATTGCCGCGGCCCCGTGGGTCGCATGTGCCAGCACCGCTGCCGCAAGTTTCGCCGGGGCGGGTTGCACGATTTTTTCAGTCAATATGGCTGTCAGAGCGTCTGCACCCAGCGGTACGCCGCTTGCCGCCATGCGCGCACGGAGTTTTTCCACCGCACGCCGCACCCGCTTTTTTGCCGCTTCTTCACTGATGTCCAAGTGCATGCCGACCTCGGCAAAGCTGCACCGCTGGTAATAGCGCAGCAGCACCGCAGCCCGATCCGCCTCGCCCAAGGCTGCAAGGTGTTCGTCCAGCAGCGGTAGAAGTTCCTCTTCCGGGTTTGGCACATCCGGTATTGATTCAGGCTTCTTGGCCGCCGCCAACTCATGTCGCCGCCGCGTCTGCGCGTCGCGCAGCGCACAGCGGCAGCAGTATCGCGCGGTGTTAAACAACCAGCCCGACATGTTGACCCCCTGCGGCAAATGCTTCGCTTTTTTTATCAGAACCATGAATACTGTTTGCGTCACATCCTCAGCCAGCGCGGCATCACGCAAGAACCGCCGACACAAGGAATAAACCCAATCCAAGTGCCGGGCGATCAATTGCGGTAATTCCGCGCTGAGTTCTTTGTTGGCAAGTTCCGGCAATGTCGGGCGATCAACCATCCGAATTCCTCGATTCCTATAGTATTATGTCATACCGAACCGATTCGGGACATTATCTTGCTGTCCTGCGAACAGGTATCGCTTTGACGAAAGACCTTGTGCGCCCAGAATCACCAGTAGCCCGTGGCCACATCACGTATCGGTGCCATGCAGGTGTCGTAGGGAACCGTGTTGTACAAACTTGGAATGAACAACACAGGACTTGCATCGCCGCAGGTCAGACCGGCCTGCGGCGCATCGATCGAGGCCCCGAAACCCGAATACGCGGTGGTGTCATACGTGAAAATATTGTCATGGTTCATGCCGCAATAGGGCGTGGTCTCCCATACCACATGGCCATCGGCGAAGCCGACATTCTGCCCGTCGCCGTTATGGTTGCCGGAATTGTAGACATAATTTCCATACGTGTTGCCGGGCAGCAATGTGGTGTTGCGGTAGGTTCGCCCCAGCGTCGGCGCGCCCAGATCGTCCGGTGCCATATCGCTGATGATGGGCACTTGAGATCCGGCGCGACTGTTCCACCATGTACCGGCCTGCATGGGGATAACATTGTTCGGATCTGGCGGTGCCGCCAGCCATGGATAGGCGATGGAATAACTTTCACCCTGCCCCAGATTGTTCTGGGGCTGATGATCGGTGAGGTTGCCAAAATTTCCGAAAGCGTATTGGCCAGTTCCCGCGTTGGTACCATAAAGCAGCGACGGGCCGTCGGCGAATGGATCGGAGGGACAAATAAACCCCGCCGGCGTTTCATATTGCATCAACACCAGCAGCCACAGGCAACTGATGACTGAACCGGTGCTGGGCTGGTACACAACCGCGCCATCGTTGAGGTTAAACCAGTCATTGACAACCTGCTGGACGGACTGCCCGATCGCATAATGTCCCGGCGGTACGGAAGTATTGATAAACAAACCACCAAATTCACCGGGCGTGGCGGGAAACTGGTCGTTGCTGCTGGCGGCATAGGCCAGCATGGATTGCGCGATGCCGCGGATATTGGCCGAGCAGGCCACGCGATTCGCCTGTTCCCGAGCCGCCGCGAGAGCGGGCAGCAGCAGACCGATCAGAATCGCAATAATTCCAATGACAACCAGTAACTCTATGAGGGTCATTCCCCGCCCGGCGTTTTTTATATTGGCCATGTCCATGCCGAAAAACCTCCGTGCAATGCGGCGACTTCGCATAGCAGCTTCAGTAGTGAACAGGTGCAACATTATATCCGCCATTTGTTTACCATGCGCCGAGTCGAAGCGTGTCGTAATGCCCACGGCGGCGGCAGTGGCACCGTCCGGGGTTGCGTGTCAAAACAGCATAGCGCTAAACAAGCAACCGTCCCGGCATATAGGCGGCCGTAATTTTGCGGCCATAGGATGTGCATCGCGTTTCATACCACTCCTTGATTCCGTTCCCAGGAGTATATGGCCGCCGACCGGAATTCCGGACAACCATCCCACTTTTTCCGATCTTTTCCAATCGGCGAACTGCGGTTGGGGCTGAGACTCGCAAAACTTCAAACGTGAACCACTGATTACACAAATTGCCCATCGCAGCTCCGCCGCAACCAAAACGTCTTGTCCACAGATTTCTCAGATTTTCAGTAGAGTAGAGGACTCAACCCCGCGGCCGCGGACGAGCCGTGGTGGCGTAAGTTGAGTCCCCCCTCATCAAACCGGACGGGCAGGTTTCCTGCATCCGGCTTCC
>JAJYGE010000467.1 GCA_021785155.1 Planctomycetota bacterium | reverse complement strand
CGCCCAAACCCGCAACAACCAGATCATTTATCTGCGGCGATCATTCACACTGACCACCGTTCCGCGCCGGGCCTTGCTCTACGCCACCGCGGATGATCATTTGGAACTATTTCTCAATGGCCATCTGGTAACCAGCACGTTTCAAAAGCATCATGAGGTGTGGCGGCGCGTGCGGAAAATATCCGTGGCCGGATTCCTCCACACGGGTATCAATGTTATTGCGGTTCGCGCAGAAAATATCGCGGCGGCGGCTGGTGTGTTGGTGGCGCTGATTGGCGATCAGCAACCGCTCTGCGACACCAACGGTGGTTGGCGGGTGGCATACAGTGTTCCCGCCGGACCAACGTGGACCAGTCGTTCATTTGATGATTCACACTGGCCACATGCAACAGTTGAAACGCCTTATGGCGGCGGTCCATGGGGGCAGGTGCATCCATGGATGTCGGCTGGTTATCTGGCCCACCTGTATTTTCAACCGCTTCATGTAACAGTGCTGCACGGGCGTGCTGATTTTCAGGGTCTTAAATCCGTACCGGCGGCATTGACCCCGGAGGATATTGTGGCCATCCGACCCGACTATGCCGGGCGATCCTTACTGGCACCAGCCCATGAAATCCATCTGGTGGTAACACCATCCGGCACTAAACGCCACCCTGAATTACTGTTAAGTTTCGGTCAGGAGGTGGCCGGTCGCATTCAGGTGCGTGGCTCCGGCGGGACAGTGCTCATCGGCACCGGAGAATCCCGTGGTGAAGCGCTGCATGGTCCATGGGGCGGTGTACATAAACTCGAATTAACGGGCGGACAAACCCAATGTACGCCTTATAGCGCGTTTCGTTACGCCACGGTGAGTTTCAGCGGGCCGGGGCCGATGACGCTTAATCGTCTGCGGCTGGATTTCAAATACTATCCGGTGACATACCGTGGCGCGTTTGCGTGTTCGGATCCGCTGCTGACAAAAATATGGTACACGGGGGCGTATACCGCGCATTTGTGTATGCAGGAACAAATCTGGGATGCGCCCAAACGTGATCGGGCGATGTGGATGGGCGATCTGCAAATTTCCGGTCAGGTGATTAACAACGTGTTTCTGGATCGATTCCTGATGGAATTGACCATGAGTGATTTGCGCCTGTCTGCCCAGCATGGGCGTCCGGCGACAGCATTGCCAGAAAGGTATATCAACTATACGCCTTGGGGCAGCATTCCCGGCTATTCCAACGCCTGGTTTTGCGGATTATCTGATTTCTACAAACACACGGGCGCGATCCACTATATCCGTTCGCAGCATCAGCTTTTGCTGTCCATGCTTCGTTATGTCAGGCAGGGTTTCAACCGGAAAAATATCTTTGTTAATAAAAACAAAGGGTGGTGTTTTGTCGATTCGGCTGATCATCTGATCCCACTTGGCACGCCCGGCGCGTCCACGCCGCAGACACTGATTGCAACAGATTTATATACCTGTTGGGCTGTGCGGCGGGCAGTTTTTTTGCTTCGGGCCACGGGTGATCCGGCCAATGCCGCCAAATATGCTCGCTGGGATCGCCACCTGATCCGCGCAGCACGCAAGTATTTGGCCAATCCCAAAACGCACACGTTTACCAATCTGCGGCAAGTTAACGCCATGGCGGTTGTCTCCGGTGTGGCCGACAGGGCGCAGCAAGCCGCGATTTTTTCCCGGATTCTTGGACCTAACTGCCCTTCATGGAGGCAGATCGCCTCACCGTATTACAACAATTTTGTTATTTTCGCCCTAAGCCGCCTCGGCCACTATCGCCAAGCGTTAAATTTTATACGGTATTATTGGGGAGGAATGATTCACAGAGGAGCCACGACGTTCTGGGAAGGGTACAATCCATCTTGGCCGAAAAGGGATTTTGCCCCTTATTCGATGAGCCGTTGCCACGGCTGGTCGTCCGGCGTGACAAACTGGCTGACGGAATGCATTTTAGGCGTGCAGCCACAGTCCGGCGGATTCGCCCAAACCACTATCGTGCCACACCTTGGCGGTCTTGAGTGGGCGAGTGGGCGCGTTCCCACGCCACATGGGAGCATCGCCCTGCGTGTGGCTAAAGCCGGTACGGCTGAGTCAATCACATTAAGCGTGCCTCCAGATATAAAAGCAGTGGTGGGCGTTGTAGGGCGATCAGTCACGGTAAATGGTTCACCCGCCAAACCTTTGCGGCGAGGACATACACGCTGTTATCTGAATCTGATCGGACCGGGAATCTATAAAATTTTGGGAAGTTAACTTGGCTTTCTGTTCGGTTTTGAAAACAGGGGCACTGGTGCTCTGTCAAATAGAATTTTCAGGAGGCTACACACCAAATGGTGGGCCAACTTGCTGACGGCCACGTAGCAATCGTCAGGTAGTACGGACTGCATCTGCACAACATCGTGCCGAAGGCAGATTGGGGGATCGTTGATTTGGATGCCGATTGCGAAGTGTGAACTTTTCCGGTTTCCGTGGGTGTTACTGTGTTGGCCATAAAGGACGCGCCGATGTGTAAATATTGTATCTATCCCGGTTCAAACCACAGGGCCATGGCATTTGATCGCCGCGGTTTTCTGAAATCGGTGCTCGCAGCGTCTGCGCTGGCGGCAGCCGATGCACTGCCGCACGGAAAAATCGGTTGAGGTAAACTACACGAGGTTTTTCAGATGGATCGACGGACATTTTTAAAAGCGATGAGCGCTGCCGCCATGGCAGCCGTGACCGATGGCCAGTATTCCAGATCCCACGCGGCGTCGCAATTGCCGACAGGCAAACGAGGTGGCGGTATGCCGGTGCCCGCCTCAGGCATGGCGCTATCAGGCACGGACGCCATCCCGACGGAAGCCCCGGCGATCGAAAGCCGCCTGTTGGTCGGCAATTCGCCCATCAGGGAACCCTATCCACCACTGCATGGCGGAGCGTTTGTAAATTCGCGCGTAACTCAATCTCCGGATCCGTTAATTGGTTTTCGCTGGGCGCGCCCACAAGCATCAGACGATCTGCAGACGTATCTGCTGGGACCTGTTCGCGTGTCCACGGACACACCCGCGGCTTTCGGCAACTTGCAATCGCTGACCACACCGCACTGTAACGTGCTGGTCCAGGGGGCCGGTTCGATCCGCGTGGATTTGGGTGTGGAAAGTGCCGCCTGGCTGGAATTTGACAGCCCTGATTTTTCCGGGGCCGTGCAGATGAGCGTCAGTGAATTCAATGAGCCGCCATTGCCTGCGGAATTCAACGAACCGGGGCTGCCGCCGGCACCTGACCCAACCAGGACACCCGTGCGGCATGGCCACACCTTTCGCCTGGAGATCAATCCCAAGTTGTACGAAGGAGTACGATTTGGTTGGATCCATGTGCGGAGGTTTGATAAGCCCTGGCGAATTACCGCCGTGCGGGCGGTCTGCCAGATCAAGCCGGCCAATTACTTGGGCGGCTTTTCCTGCAGTGATTCAATGTTGACACGCATCTGGTACACTGCGGCATATACCGTCAAGCTCAATTTACTCAAGAATTCATTCGGTTCAATCCTCACCGACCGGGGGGACCGCATTTCGTGGACCGGCGACTCGCATATTTCCCAAGCCGTCGCGCTGGTCGCATTCGGCAACTGGGATTTGATCCTCCGGAATCTGGATCGCACCAGCAGAAGCAACCAGGGCATCGCCAGTTACTCCTTGTGCTGGGTGAAGAGTTTGTTGGATTACCACCGCTACACCGGTGACCACGCCGTGCTGCATAAATATCTCACCAACGCGCAGACCCTGCTGGATCAGGCGGCGTCCAACTACGCCGATCCGGTCATCGGGTTTTACGGCTGGGATGAACGGCTGGGCGCGGGATTCGAGAATCCGGAGTGCCGGGAATCTAAAAATGCTTATCGCATGTTGGTGATTGGCACATGCCGGGAGTTTGCCGATGTTGCAGCCGCTGTGGGATACGCGGAAGTGGGCGGGAAATACCGGCGATTCGCCAATGAAAAAATCAAGGATCTCAGAGCCAATTCAAAATGGTACGAAAGTTTCGGTGTCTTTGCCTGTACCGCTGCGGTTAACGCTGATTTTATCACCGCATCGGAGCGGCGTGCGATTATCCGCCACGCGTTTATGAATCGCCGGAACCGCCTGTCTTATGATCCTTTTAACCAATTCTTTATTCTCCAGGCCATGGGGCGGCTCCAGCAGTTCGATGCCGCTTTACAGACGGTGCGCGATTGCTGGGGCGGCCAGATTCAATATGGTGGAACCACCTGCTTCGAGGTTTACCGCCCAAGCTGGAATTCCATGCTGCAAAGGAATGACCCGGTACCCAACAGCCAGAACGGCTACACGGCGTTATGCACGCCATGGGGTAGCGGAGTGGCCTTCTGGTTAACCCGGGAAGTGGTCGGCATTAAGCCCACAGCCCCCGGCTTCAGATCGGTGGACATAGTACCCAATATAGGCCAATCACTTACGCAGGTGGCGGGCTGGGTTCCGACGCCCCACGGCATTGTCGCCGGTAGTTTTGATCTATCGTCGGGCGTCTGCCGCGCCACGATACCGGAAGGCACCGCCGCACGCGTCGGCGTTCCCAAAGCCAGACGATCCATCAAGCGTATTATCGTCAATGGACAAGTGGCATGGGATGGAACATATCATGCCGTGCCAAGTATAGCAGCGGCCGACCAAGATAGTGACTTTGTGTATTTCACCGGCGTTGGCGCTGGTACGTTCGCCATGGAAGTGGAATATCGCGGAAAGACTTTAAAACCGGTGCAAGAACCGCTGGTATATCCAGTGGGCTTTGCTTTTGTGAAGGAGGATGCGGCGACACAGGGTAACTGGGGCGGAGTTTATGGGCGCGACGGGTATGTGCTCTTTGGCTACGGTGGCTCCGGCAAAGACCGTTCGCATCTCCCCGATTACGTGCAATCAGTTACGCCCTCGCGTGGTTTACAAGGCGGTTGCCGCGATATGCTCTGGGCATCCCAGACGATCGAACGTCGCGCTCCGGCACCGGATTCCAACAACGGCTTCCCGCGGAACCTGGGCTGTCTTCATGGTGGCAGACTCTGGTCCAATGTGACCATGTATGTTGACGTGGCGGTGAAGCCGACGGCGCAATACCTGCTGGCGCTTTATTTTGTGGACTGGGATTGCAGAGGCCGGCAAACCTCGGTGGAGGTGTTTACATCGCCAGGCTTCGACCGGGCCACGCCGGACCGATTGGTCTCTGGCTACACTCAAGGCAAATACCTGGTATACCGCTGCACGGGGGCGGTGCGTGTACGCATGGACCTGGTGCGCGGAGACAACACGGTACTTAGCGGTATATTTTTTGATCCGCTCCGCAGATGAGGAAAGGGATCGCGAAAATGTTGGCAAACGGGATAGCCAGACTTGCATGCACGGGGGCAAACCTCGGAAATGCGTGTGGCTACGCAATCCTCAACGTCGTAACCCTCTAAGGAGTAAGATTCAATGCCTGCCAGTCGCGAAGACAATATCCCCGAACTTAAATCAGGCGGCCGGGCGCGCCGCGACTTTTTGAAAGCTGTGGCTGCCGCGTCCGCCATGGTCCCGATTGCGATCGGGATGGTGGATTTGGCTGCGCCGCGTGAGGCCTATGGCGAGGGGAAATATCCAAGTGGGCAGTCCGCGTTGGCTTCCATGAAAGTAGAACGCGTTGCCCGGCTTGCGCCGCTGGGCTATGCGTCCAGACCGACGGCTAGTGACGCTGTCGTCAAGTGGGTGCAGGTAGACTTGGGCCAATCGCGAAGCATTGAGCACGTCAAACTTTTTCCAGTGCTTTCAAATTTCAGTTATGCCGCACAATGTTTTCCAAGGCGATTCAGAATTGAGGCCGCCGATGAGGTGCTATTCAAATCATCAAGAATAATTGCCGATCACACCAAGGCGGACTATCCGTCGCCGGGTGACAAGGTTGCGATATTTTCCGGCAACGGTGTCAGCGGGCGCTATGTGCGTCTGACCGCCACGCTGCTGACGGATAAGCAATTGGCGCTTTCCAAGTTTGAAGTCTGGTCCGAGGGCCGGGATGTGGCCCAAGGTTGTCGTGTGAGGGATGTGGATTCCATGGAAGTCTTTGATGCGGCTGCCGGCGGATACATAACCCCCGCGGCACCGGCGCACGGCACCGGGCCGGATCAGTCGGAATACGAAGCGCTGCGTGCGGTCTACCCCACCATGCCCGCGTACGCCGCCATTGATTTTTATATGGGAGTTGTCGCCCCGCTGACGCGCACGCCGCGCCCACAGGGAGAGGGAGTCGTCACGGATAACCCCGGCAACGTTATCCCCGCCCACCGCTGGAAGCCGGTGCCGTTTCAGGCGGTGGCACCGCTACGCAATGTTCAGATCGGCGAGGGTCTGTTTAAGACGGTCATGGAAAATAATATCAGCTACCTGCTTAACAGTTTCAGTGTCGCGGAATTGCTGCGTCCTTTCCGCACGCGGGCGGGCAAAGCCAATCCGCCGGGATTGCCGCCGCCGATTCCCTTCTGGGACACCGATCTGCCGGGGTCCAATGCCGGCCGCTTTATGATGGGAGCCGGCAATGCCCTGCGTTGGATCAACCATCCGGAACTGCGCCGGCGGCTTAATGAAGTTGTCGCCGGTATTGCGGAATGTCAGGAACCCAATGGTTATGCCATGGGCTATCATCCGGACACCATTTTTTACTCGGAGCGCGGCAATTATACCCGTTCGTGGGTGACGCACGGGCTGGTGGAAGCGGGTTATGCGGGAAATCAAACGGCATTCCATATCCTGCGCGGTTATTATGACTGGTTTGATCAATGCCCCTATCTGCCGGAGCTGCTGCGCCGCGCCGGCCAGGGTGTGCAGGGCATG
>JAJYGE010000092.1 GCA_021785155.1 Planctomycetota bacterium | reverse complement strand
TAAAAGCATTATCATGTTCATAATTAACTGTGTGATGCGGGTGTACATGATTTTTTCCAGTGCCACACGCGTGGCGGGCGTGCTGTAGAGAATAAGTTTGTTAATTTGTGCGGTGGACAGATATTCTACCGCTTTCTTTTGAAATATCAGATTTAACTGCCCCGGTGTAACGGGGGTTTGATAGGTCATTTCTTTAATAGGCTCCGGGCGCTCATTGGGATTGGCGGCCTTGGCCGAGTTCACCTGCACCACATCATACATGCGCCAGCCGCCGGATACCGGGCCTTCGCCAATGTCTTTTTTCCAGACGGCTTTTCTTGCCAGGATCATGGCTTTGGCTTCGCCCTGGCGGTTCCGCTGGATAATGCGGACATCCCGCATGGTCTTGGTTTTGGCATTATAGTTGGAAGCCAGAACCAGTGAATTATCACTTTCAGGAATGAAATAAATCGGCACATGATCGACAAAAGAGGTTGAAACATGCCCGTGTTTGCGCAGAAGTTTGTTGATGTTGGCCGGCATGAGCACTTCCTGATCCACTACCACGAGAATGTTAAAGCCCACAGCGCACAGGATGATCGGTGCCGCCACCCGATACAGCGATACGCCACTGGCCAGCAGCGCAATGAGTTCCCGGTTGCGCGTCATGCGCACCATGGTAAACCCGGCGGCCAGCAGCGGAATAATGCCGGAGATCATGGCGAAAATCACCAGTGTGCGATAGACGTAAAATGTTGTTATTTCACGCAGCAATCCCCAGAAGGCCTGAAAGGCAGTGGCGTGCTGATAAGTGTGGCCGCTGGTAAAAAGATTAAAATTGACAATCACGTCCAGCAAAATATACATGCCGATCATCACGCCCAGTGCCAGCACGCAGTTAATGAGGTAATTGCGGATGATGTATCGATCAAGTATTTTCATGCCTGTTCCAGTTTATCGCTTTAAGAGCCGGGAATAAATCACGACATTCAATATAAGAATAATGGCGTTGCCCGCCCAGATCACCACCGTTCCGGGTATGTCGGAATTCGGTGTTCGCGCGATCATTTCGCGGCCCGTGTTGATCAACAGTACCAGGACCATCGCCGGCACCACCCCGATGACAAACACCGCCAGAGGATTACGGCCCTGCAGGATAATTCCCAGCGCCGTTCCCAGAATAACCAGCACGATGCAGGAAAAGGCGAACGACGCGCGGCTCTGAAATTCGGACAGGATTTGTCGCCGCAGGCGATTTTCCTGATTATGAATTGTGGTAATGAGCTGCGCGACTATGGGCGAAGCTTTGCGTGCTGATGGAATGGCGGGTATGCCGGTGTCCGGCACTACGGGATGGATCGATGAAATGACAATTAACGGCGGCCCGGCATGAAATCTGCTGTCCAAACCAATATTTTTTTCACGGACATCGCCGGTGAGTTTCAGGGCTGCCACATAAGTCACCTTGGTGGCGGGTGTACCTGTAGATTCCTGGTTTAATTCCTGTCGAGATAGCAGAAGTGCTCCCTGATTGGCGAGATAAATTTGTGTTACCCGCCCGTGGTGCATAATTTGTACCTCTACCGGGATGCCCCTGGCCGCCGTGAGCAGCAAATTGTTATGCATGCCGGTAAGCGTTGCCGCCGGACTCTGCACGATGGCCACGCCATGACGGCGCGTTAATCGCACCGGCTTGCCGGGCTGGAATTGGCGCAGATACCACTTGGAAATGCTCTGGACCTGTAATTCACCCAACAAAGTGCTGAAATTTTTGGCGATGCGGGGCAAAAGCAACGGATTGCGATCAAGCTTGGCCAGGCGGAATAAATCGAGAAATTTTGGTTTGCTGTCCAGCAGTGAACCGATGGGTTCCGGTTTGCCATCCGGTGGTAGATAGCGAACGGTGCCACGAATCTGCTGCAGGCTGTTGGGATTAAACGCGGTGCCGTTCGCCAACTGTACGCCGACACTGACCTCATTGAGTGCTCGATTGGTATCAATGATCACATTGGCCGCTCGGGCGATAATAATTGATGAGGGTTGTCCATTCTGCAGCGGCATGGCCGCAAGGCCGCGCAACTGAATGATCTTGCGGGTAACGCCCGGCGGCGGCTGCTGATTTTGGGGAGTTGGCACGCGATAGGCGCGGTTGGCATAGATGACGAATCTGTTTTGTAAATTGAACGGTTGCCGTTGATCCACTTTGTGCAGCAACATCGATGCCGCATCCATCTGAACAACCTGCGATGTTTTTTGCAGAAATCGGGGCACGACGTATCCGACAAACGCCATATCCACCAACCCCACCGTCAATCCCAGCACTACCGCCGGCATCACCAATGACACATAACTTACGCCGCTGGCCCGGGCACCGGTTAATTCGTTATCCGTTGCCAGTCGCCAGTACACGATCACGGCGGCAAACAGCGCCGCCAGTGGAATGGAATAAGCCAGCATCGCCGGCATAAGGTCCGTCAAGACATGCAGCAGTTGCAGCAGCGTCAAGCCCTGCTTGGTCAGCGAGCGAAACGTTCCGCCAAACGCCAGAATGGTCGTAAGCACCGAACTTGTGAGCATGAACATTCGCAGCAGTTCACGAAGAATATACCAATGCAGCGTTTTACCCATGGCCTATCGGCCCTCCCCGCTGACCGCTTCAGGTTTTCCGCTTCGTGCGGATGTATCTATGGCGTGCAATACATGGATCACACGGGCCGCCTTCTGTGCTGTGATTTCCAGCGGATCATCCAATCCGAGATGATCGGCAATATTTTCATAATATCGATATCCTTGGCTGGGACGGTATTTGATGCGCTGCGGTTCGCTGGTTACGTTACGATCATGCAACGCCAGTTGAAAGGCGTGCTGCGTCAGCAATGATTTTAGGAATGTCGCGATCGCCGGGAAATCATGATATAGTCCGCCGGTGATAATCAAAACGTGCTGCTGGGGCATTGCTGTTTATACTCCGCCTGTGGCCCGCTGCAGACCAGTACCACAGCGTGTCGGTATTTTACTGTTTTACGTCGCGGCACGCACTAGAACATTTACCAGTCAAAACTCTCGCTGGATTGCCGCACCGCCTCTTGCAGCAGTTCCTTAATCTTTTCTCCGGATAAATCCCTGTTTTCAATGAAACCAAGACGCATTGCCGGATCGTGCTGCCTGGTTTTTGCCGAATCCGTACTTTTGCCAAGCACAAATTCCGCATCCCGCCCGATGGCCTCAAGCAACTTGTTGCGCGCCGGCCTGGGTGTCTGGAGCGTTAATACGTCACTGTGGCTGCAAATAATCACATAAGGCACGCCCGTGATTTCGCGCAAACGCCATGCGACATAGCCGCTAAATTGTAATTCATCGGCGACCAGAATGTCATAGTGCTGTAAATGTAAAATGTCTACCAAATTCGAACATACAAAAGGAAACGCAAAACCCGCACGGGGCCAGAATTTCTCCGGCTTTTCCAAATTGCCCCGTGCCACTACGGGCCACTTTACACAATGTATATCTAAGCCGACATTATCCGACCGTGCCGATTTTGGGCTTGCGGTGTTCGCGGAATCAAGCGAATGTCGCCTCCCGAACTGGAATGGCTGTAACTCCACCACGGTTACGCCAACATCCTGTCCCGCCAGCAACTCTGCGGGATGTTGCGTCAGACCAGTAGATGGAATTTCCAACGGCTTGGCCCTGACGGGGCAGAGGGTGATAAACATCGCCCGCAAATTATAATCCTTTTTCTCATTGTCCATTATGAAATCAGTGCTATTATTGACACAAGGATGGTTTTGTAAACTGTCACGCGGCTTTAATATCGGTTGTTCGGGACTACGTATGACGCATGATATAGCTCAAATGTTTAGAAAACTGAATCTTGCGTTGGTTTTAGTACCCTTTTTCTTTCTTGGGTTAACTTTATGCCCCGGCATGCGCGATTCGTCCGTCGCTACTGGAGCATCCGGGCCAGAACCGACTTATAAGGTGATCCATCACGTTTCTTATGTGCACCCTGCGGACTTAATTCGTAACGGACGACTTTATTTGCCTGATTCTCACGGATTGCATCCGGCCATTGTTTTAATTCATGGCGGCGGCTGGGCGGGAGGCAGTAACCATGACGGCGGCGTGAGTTTTCTGGCACCACGTCTGGCGGCACGCGGATGGGTGGTTTTTAACATCAATTATCGTCTGGTTCGGCAGGGGGGAGCATTTCCCAAGGATGTTCAGGATGTGAAAGATGCTCTGGCCTGGATGATTCTGAACGCAAAAAAATATCGGATTAATTCCAGCGAGATTATTCCCGTGGGGCTGTCCGCCGGAGCGCATCTGGCCCTGATGGCTGCTTATACCATCAAAGCGGATCGCTTTCCCGCCACGCAATACCCCCATGTGCCATTACACGTGAAAGCGGTGGTTGGTTTTTATACACCAACCGATTCATCGATTATTAATTTGCTTCCGAAAAAGTCATGGGCCTATAAAACTGTATTCAAATATGTGGGGGCGTGGGTAAAACGGCACCCTCATCACGGTTTGCAGACCGCCTCACCGGTATTTTACGCCCATGATGGCGTGCCAACACTACTGGTACAAGGATTGGCGGATCGCCTTGTTCCGGCTTTTCAAGCCACGGAAATGGCGGCGGCATTGAAGAAAAATGGCGTTCCGGTGCGGGTGGTTATGATCCCCAACATTGGCCACGCGTTTATGAGCTTGGCGGATAAGGCGCGTCCAGTCAGTTTCGCCGCGCTGTTAAAATTCCTCGATCAGCAATGCTCTTTGGATGAGAATCCAGCGGCTACTGTGGCCGCGGTTCATTAGCTCTGCGCGGCACATGGCGCGGAGCGTTCGTTAGCCTGATGCGGAAGCATCACGGCTGGTAGCTGCGGTATCTGACGCTGCGCTGATCCCGACGCATCAGGAACTTTAGCTTTCATTGCACCACGGTTCCGGGAGTAATGGATGGGCCTGATGGCATCCGTCGCTCGCCCCTTGCTTAGCCTGCATTCGTCCGTTGTCTGTCCGTTGTCTTGGCGTAAAGGATTCCGGCGTTACAATGGTGGTTAATTCATTTCCCGCTGGCGCGGGCGGGCCATTATAATTTTCGGAGTCGCTATGATTCTTGCGGTCATTCGTATTTTATTTATTTCGCTGGTGGCAGCGGTGGCGCTGGCGTTTTTATCTTCTACCGTCGCCGCCGGTAATGCGGCCTACATCATGATGGTGGCGGCAGTCGTCATCGCCATTGCGGTTATTATGCTGGATTTTTTAATTAAGCGGAAAAATCTGGCCGCGATGTCCGGGTTGTTTTTTGGCATTCTTGTCGGAATTCTTGTGGCTCTGGCCCTGGATTATCTGATCAGCGAAGTGTTACAAATTTTCTTTGTTCCCGCGCAATTACGCAGCGAGCAACCTCTGATTACGGGCATTAAACTGCTGCTGGGACTTATTACATGCTATCTGTCGGTATCGCTGATTCTCCAGACGCGCGATGATTTCCGCTTTGTAATACCCTATGTGGAGTTTACCCGTGGCAAGCGCGGTACCCGTCCCTTTGTGCTTGACACCAGCGTTATTATTGACGGGCGCATCGCCGATATTGCCGCAACGGGAATTTTTGAAAGCCGAATTATCGTGCCACGCTTTGTGGTCAATGAACTCCAGACGGTTGCCGACTCGCAGGATAAGCTCAAAAGAGGACGTGGCCGGCGCGGGCTGGATGTTCTGCATCGCCTGCAAACGCTTCCAAAAGTGGAGGTGCATATCTGGGATGGTACGTTGGTGGATGTTAATTTGGTCGGTGTGGATCAGAAACTGGTGTCTTTGGCCAAGCAGGAAAATGGCCGCATTGTCACCAATGATTTTAATCTTAATAAAGTCGCGGCGGTGCATGGTGTTCAGGTGCTGAATCTCCATGAACTGGCCAACGCCATTAAACCCACCGCGCTGCCCGGTGAAACCATGCGCCTTCGGATTATCAAACCCGGTGAGGCGGCGCAACAGGGCGTGGGGTACTTGGATGATGGCACCATGGTGGTGGTGGAAGGGGCAAGGGATTTTCTGGGACAGGAAGTTGCGGTGATGATTAACAACACCGTTCAGACATCAGCGGGGCGCATGATATTTGGCCGAGTGGAACCGACTGTTGCGCCAAAGGGTACGGAAAATCCAGTGCCGCCGGCTGCGGTAAAGGCTGGATAATCCATTATGGAATTTGAGTCTGTCGAACGCGGAACGCTGAAGGCTCAAAGCCCCACACTGAAAGCTGTTGCCCTCATGCCCCGCCTGGGCGCACCCCGCGGAATAAGGCCCCCAAGGTGTAGCGGCCCGGCCCCATGATGAACATTGCTGCAACAATCACCAGCAGGCACAACGGGTATTCGCAGCCGTTATTCAGGACATTGAACCCGTGGACATGCGTCACCCATGTCGCCACCATCATGTTAATCGCCAATGGAATGGCGATAATGCGTAACCCCGTACCGACAAGGAATATCAACCCGCCGAAAAATTCGGCGCACGCGCTTAGAATGGCGCTAACCCATGGCATGGGCATTCCCAGCGTGACAATAACGTTATGCCAGCCCTTAAGGCCCGGCCCGCCAAATGCCCCAAAGAGTTTTTGCGAACCATGATATAAAAAGATCGCTGCAATGATCAGCCGGATCAGCAGCAGTGCCACATCTTGGGCGGGTGTGGTGGATCGGTTGGAGTTTATCATGTAGTCTCCTTATTTGATTTTGCACTCATTAGTTTAATTGTATACCAATATTCCGCTGAAGTCAAATTGTCGCTCTGCGCGAGTTCCGAATAATGCCGAGCGTAATCAATGACACTTATCGCCCATCCATAACGCCATCTTCCATGATATTACACGGCTTCGCCCGTCAACAGCCCTGCCTG
>JAJYGE010000491.1 GCA_021785155.1 Planctomycetota bacterium | reverse complement strand
TAAGCACGGGGTCGGCGGCGAAGAAGCAATAATCCCAAACCTGCCAATGCCATCGAACTTAATGCGGCCGGTTCCGGCGTTGGCACCGTGACCGTCGCAGTTCGACTGCTCTGAACCAGTGTTCCACCCGGCAGGTTCGGTACGGGATTGACGCTACGGACGTAATAAGGCGCATTCTGTGAGAGCGTGTAATTAAACAAAGGCGTGCTATCTACATCGTGCGCTCCGGTGCCCGAAACAAATATTTCCGACAAAAACTCCTGATTGCCATTCAATTGTACAAGTTGGCCGCCGGTAATAAATGTCGGCGTGCCCTGCATGTCGCCCTGTTCATTCACAACAAATTGGGACAATGTTTCATAAGGCACATTGGCTTGCTCCGGGGTGACATCGCCGCCGGTTTCCGATGAATAAGCGCTGTTGCCGGAGTTGGAGAAGCTACTGGATTTGCCGACACCCAGTGCCCAGAATGACTTGGTGTTCAGGCCGGAATTCACAAAGGCCGTCGGGCTGCTCTCACTGGATGTGAGCACATAGGTTGTACCGGCGCGAAGGTCCGATGCTCCCGTTAGCGATTTGATGGCCGCAACGGAACACATACCAACCAACGATAATTTTGAATACCGCATAAAAGTTCTCCCTTTTGTAAAACTCTATACTTTTCAGCTGGATTGACCTGCAACACAGCCAGCAGCAAAATTGGAGCTTAGATCGTTTGAGATGCGTTCATCAAGACCTGCTCTCTTGCCGCTCCATCATAAACGTGCTGCCAAGCAACGAAAACTCAGCAGACCATTATGATAAAGAGTTCATCGGTCCGATCCGTATAATTCTTTAATTGTTTTTAAGATTTTGGTGCCAGAATCATGATCATCCGGCGACCTTCAAGTTTGGGATCCCGCTCGGTCTTGCTAACTTCGTCCAGATCGCTGCGAATCTTTTCCAGAATTCCGCGCCCCAGATCGACATGGGCCATTTCTCGTCCGCGGAACATGAGATTGAATTGAACCTTGTTCCCATCTTCCAAAAATTTGCGGGCCTTGCGCATGGTGGTATCGCGGTCATGGCTGTCAATTTTGACGCTGCGGATACGCAATTCTTTGAGTTGCTGAACATGCGACCCGGCATGAGATTTCTGCTCTTTCTTGCGCTGTTTGTATTTCCACTTGCCGTAGTCCATTACGCGACAGACCGGCGGTTTATCCATGGGGGAAACTTCAACGAGGTCCAAACCAGCCTCCCGCGCGAGGCGTAGAGCCTCCAGCAGCGGAATAATTCCGACTTGATCATCATTTTCGCTAATCAGGCGAACCGGAGAGATGCGAATCTGCTCGTTGCAACGCAAACCGTGGTGGCTAATAGTCAATGCTCCTGAAAGCCCTTGCCCTATGGTCTTGAACCCACCAGGCATTTAATATCTCATACTTGTAACGTATTATGGCCCTGGAGTCAAAAGGATTGCGGTTTTTACATGTTTTTTTATATAAGCGGAAAAATTCCATGACGTAGCCAGCGTTGGGGATGGAAGTCGGATAGCTCGCTATGGAGAAACAGACCGATAAAAGACCAAATTAACAGTCGCCAGATATTTTTTTTGATCATGTTATAAACAAACAGGTGATGGATACGTATAATGGTGACTATGGAAAGAGCCATGGCCATTTGCCGACGCGGCGTCGACAGGTTCGGTTGTGTAAGCTAAAGTATTTGAAAAGGAAGGTTTTATGAGTCAGTTTTTCAATTCTCCAGAATCCGGGTACAACGATTCGCTGGTACCCGGCGTGCGATCCGATGCGCTGGAACAGCGGCATTTTATGAGTAAGGTGTTCGGTTGGATGACCGTGGGATTGCTTATTACAGGTATTGTGGCCCTGCTGGTCTCTGACAACACCAAATTTGTGGACAGCCTCGCCAATGGCGGTTACTGGATCGTTTTTATTGCCCAGTTCGGATTGGTTATCTGGTTTAGCGCGGGGCTGAACAGGATGAGCGCCGGCTTGGCGACAATTCTTTTCTTGGCCTACAGTGCCATGACCGGATTAACGTTTTCAATTCTATTTCTGATTTATACTCAGGCCTCAATATCTTCGACCTTTTTTATCACCGCTGGAACGTTTGGCTCAATGTCTTTGTATGGGTACGTAACAAAGCGTGATTTAACTGGCCTGGGGCATTATGCCGGCATGGCTCTCTGGGGTGTCATCATTGCCTTGATAGCAAATTGGTTTATGCATAGCAGTGGATTGCAGGCGATTATCAATGTTGTGGGTGTATTGGTATTTGTTGCTTTGACGGCATACGATGTACAAAAAGCGAAGTTCATGTATCTGGCCGGGCCGGATGGCTCCCAGGCCAGCCAGAAGGCGGCGGTCAGTGCGGCATTTAATCTCTATCTCGACTTCATCAACATGTTCTTGTTTTTGCTTATGATGTTCGGAAACCAACGTGAATAATATTCGCCGGGCGCACAAATGGTAGACTAAAATGAGATTCAGGGGCCGGCAAATGCCGGCCTTTTTTTTGTTTCTTACCACAGTCCAAAAAATAAAAACTTTTGCTCCAACTTGCCCGCCGGTGCCGCAACGGGTAATCTCAATGATATGCAGAAGCTCATGGCCGCTGAAGATATTGCACAGACGGTTCGGCAGATTTCAGACCAGATTCTGGCCGCCGGGGAACTCATGGGGGATTCTCCATTAGCGCTGGTGGGTATACGCCGGCGCGGTGAAGTGCTGGCTCAGCGCATAGCCGCAGCAATTTACGCCGAAAAAAAACGGACTGTAGAGGTGGGGGCACTGGATATCACGATGTACCGAGATGATGTTGTGGGCAACCGTTCAATCATTGTTCCGATGGGAACGGAGATGAATTTCCGCATTGATGACCGGCCCGTGCTACTGTTGGACGATGTATTGCACACCGGTCGCAGCGTGCGGGCGGCTTTGGACGCACTGGTGGATTTTGGCCGTCCGCGCTTTATCCGTTTGGCGGTACTGGTGGATCGTGGTGGAAGGGAATATCCCATATCGGCGGATTTTGTGGGGCGGAGGTTTGAAATTCCGGATGAATCCCGTGTTCGCGTGAGTTTGAAACCCATTGATGCTGATGACGCCGTATTTGTCGATGCGGCGGCAGTGGCTTGCGGAGGAGGCTGGCGATGATGGACCACCCAATATGGACGCGCCCGCATCTGTTGACACTCGAATCACTTTCCAAAGAGGAAATACTGGCGGTATTGGATACGGCACGGGCGCTCAAGGAGGTTTCCACCCGCAGCATTAAAAAAGTTCCGGCTCTGCGCGGCAAGGTTGTGGTGAATCTGTTTTTTGAAGACAGTACCCGAACGCGCACGAGTTTCCGTCTGGCGGCGCAACGCATGAGTGCGGATGTGGTTGATTTTTCAGTATCCACCAGCTCCGTGAGCAAAGGCGAAACATTAATTGATACCGCCCGGAGCATCGTGGCCATGGGCGTGGACGCCATCGTGATTCGTCATCGCAGCAGCGGGGCACCCGAGGTTCTCAGCCGATTGGTGGAATGCAGTGTCATCAACGCCGGCGATGGAAGTCATGAGCATCCGACGCAGGGTTTGTTGGATTTATTTACCATGCGTGAGGCGTGCGAAAAACAGGGTAAACAATTAAGTGATCTGCATGTGGCCATCGTGGGCGATATTGCCAATTCGCGGGTGGCGCGCAGCGATCTCTGGGCGTTGTGCAAACTGGGGGCGAAAGTCACGCTCGTCGGTCCTACAACACTGTGTCCGCCGGCGTTCGCCGATTTTGGCGTGCGCGTGACACATGATCTGGAATCCGTGCTCGGTGAAGTGGATGTGATCAATATGCTGCGGGTGCAATTTGAGCGGCTGGCCAGCGCGGCGTTTCCCAGTGTGCGGGAATACAGCCGATATTTTGGACTCAATGAGTCGCGATTGAAACGCTGTCGGCCCGATGTTCTGGTGCTGCATCCGGGACCGATGAATCGGGGGCTGGAAATCAGCAGCGCTGTGGCGGATGGAGAAAGATCGGCAATTCTGCGGCAGGTCAGCAACGGTTTGGCGGTACGGATGGCGGTGCTGTACTTGTGTATCGGTGCGGGAAGTCTTAAAAATAATTAATATCAATAAAGGATTCAATCGACAATGGGTAATCAAAGCATTACTGCGGCCAGGGGTTTTCTTGCCGGTGCCATGCACTGCGGAATTAAACAGTCCGGCAAGCCGGATTTGGCCATGCTTGTCAGCCGTGTGCCGGCGACAGCCGCCGCGGTATTCACGACCAATAAAGTGGTCGGTGCCCCGGTGGTGGTGGGAAGGGAACATATTCACAGTGGCATCGCTAGCGCGTGTATCATCAACAGCGGGTGTGCCAATGTATGCACGGGCAATCGCGGTATCGCTGATGCCCGGGAAATGTGCGATCTTAGCGCGGCGGTTCTATCCCGGATTGGGATTTCAGCCCGATCCAGATCAATCCTGCCCTTCAGTACAGGGGTAATCGGCCATTTTCTACCCATGGAAAAGATTCGCCGTGGAATAGCGGATTTGGCGACAAATATCGGAGCGACGGCGGAACACGGAGATGCGTTCGCCAATGGCATTCTCACAACTGATCTGAAAACCAAGACCGCTTTTGCACAACTTAATGTGGGGCGTACGACAATCACGATCGCGGGTTGCTGCAAGGGGTCGGGCATGATTGCGCCGAATATGGCCACAATGCTGGCGTATGTGGCAACCGACGCGGCAATCAGTCCGCTGGCCCTGCGCAGGGCGGTTAAAGATTCCGCGGATACCACATTTAATTGTGTTACCGTGGATCAACACACCAGCACCAGCGATTCTTTTACTGTTTTGGCCAATGGCCTGGCGGAAAACCCGCGCATTGAGTTGGGCACTGCCGCCTGGAGAAAGTTTTCGCGGGGGCTGGAAATAGTTTGCGATTCACTGGCGCGGCAAATTGCGGCGGATGGAGAGGGTGCCACTAAACTTGTTATCGTTAAAGTTACCGGTGCGGCCACGGATGCTGATGCCAAACGTGCGGCATTGGCCATCGCCAACAGTCCGCTGGTGAAAACCGCGATTCATGGTGGTGATCCGAACTGGGGGCGTTTTGTCAGCGCCGCGGGCTACAGCGGTGCCAAAATGAATCCCGAGAAATCGCGCTGTCAGGTGGGAAATATCACTGTATTTCGCAATGGCCGGCCTGCGGCGGTTTCATTGGCCGAGGTTGAAAAGGCGATGAAACTTCCGGAGGTTCACATTACGCTGAACATCGGTGCTGGCGGCAAAGGCACATGCCATATTTACTCCTGCGATTTATCGCGCGAATATATCACCATTAATGCCGATTATCACACGTAATTTATTTTCCGATCCAGCGCAAACGATAAATACAGCCATTGGAATCGGAACTGAAAATCACCGAACCATCGGTATCTTCCAGGCAGTTGACGGGGCGTGCCAGAATTGTTTTGCCATTGTCCGCAAGTGTTGAAACCATAAGCTCAGAGCCATCGGGCTTGCCGGTCCACGGATCAAATGTCACTAATTGCAGACGGTATCCCACGAGCTTGGCGCTGTCCCATGATCCATGGCAGCAGACCATCGCATCGCCGCGGCGTCCGGCATGAAATTTATTATCAGTTAAAAAACAAAAACTCACTGTGGACCAGTGTGCTCCAAAATCGTAGGACGGTACGGTGGCTTGAGCCGCCAGCTTGATTATGTTTGGATGGCCTGTTTTTTCAAACATTTTTACGTATTCATAACGCGGAATATCATTACCGACAATAAACGGGTGGCCATAAAACTTACCGCGGATGTAGTGATTAAATTCATCGGGCGGGTTGTGATCGGTAATGGGCTGATCCGGCCATTTTTCTCCCAGTGGATGGCCGAACTGATCACTGCCTTCATCGCAGCCCCATAATTGATGGGTTCCGGGGCGTATCAAAAGCTTTTCCGTATTACGGATGCCGGTACACCAGAGCGTCTTGCCGGAACCGTCATGGTTATAGCGCCATATTTTTTCACGATCCGTTTTCATCATGTCGGCGGCGTGGTGCCATGGATCAATGTTGCCTTGATCGCCCACGCTGGTATAGAAATGTTTTCTCGTGATACAAAGACTGCGCCACCAATGCCCGTTTCCGCCGGGGAGGCCGCTTAAAATGGTTGTTACCGCTCCCGCTTTGATCTGTGTACCGTTATCAGGAGTTTTATAAACACCCGTGCTGGTGGCAAACCAGAGCCAGCCGGCACGGTACACCATGGCTTGCACCTGATAGTAGCCGGATAAAAAGGTATTCCGTGTGGTGTAATATCCATGACTATTCTTACCGTTGAGAATTAAGATGCGCCCGGGCCCCGGTTCACTGACAAACAGGCGGCCATGATCGTCAAATTGGAGGAATCGGCAATTGGCTATGCCGCGGGCCACAAGCGTGACACGGTACCCTGGTCGTACGGTAAACGCGGGTACGCGGGGACCGACCGTGCCATTGGCGGCGGCCAAAACCGGTGTAACCAGTAGCAAGGCGAAGAGCAAGCCGTACAGCTCCAGTGCCCTCATTATAGTCGATCTCATGTGCACTCCCGTATAGAACAGCATCAATATGCTGCCCGATTTTCCTGGGAAGGTCAAATGAAGGTAATTTTTCGAGCAGCGAATATGCACATGCGCAGCAGTAGGATGCCATGACGGAATCGGGAAATATTGGTCTGTCCGTAAGTCCGTTGTTTATAATGAATCGGTATATCCATTATTTTTAAATTAAGTCGGGCCGCTCCAAAAAGCAGATCGAAATCACCAAAGGGATCAAAATCGCCGAAATAGGCGCGATTGGCGGCGATTCGGTTATAATCAGAGCGGCGAAGCGCTTTTGTTCC
>JAJYGE010000002.1 GCA_021785155.1 Planctomycetota bacterium | reverse complement strand
GTGCCGGTTGTCGTTCAGGATTCTTTTCCGCGATCACTGTGGCGGCATGTTATTTATTTGTCAAAGAACCTTGTTCAGCGGGTCTGAACTGTACTTCGGGAAGGCTATAGGATTGCAATAAGAGGGATAATGCGCAACGGCGCTAAAAAGTTAAGGATTTGGCCCCGAGCGACCTGGCAGAATCTGTCACAGGCCCCCTTGCAAGTAATGGCGTAACCCGCCAGCCAGAGCCGTTTACGATATCGGCTAAAAGTTCTATTGGCGTCCTGTCGCCCCGATTTTTTTGCCATCCGGCAAGAAAATAGAGCAGGCGTTTGGAGAGAGTAGATAGTAGGGCAAAATAAGGCTGGAACTATATGATGCTGTCGCATGTGAATGAAAGCGGGCAATCCCGACGTATCGGGATGCGCCACGAGTCATTGGCCGCCTGCCGGCAGGTAGACGTGGCCTTGAATGGGTATATCCGGCTTTCCTACGGCTGGGACCGGTTATCCGCAGCCACCCTTGCCAGGAGCATAAAAGAATAAGGATCGACGATTTCAATGCGACGCCCAAGGCGGGAAGTTTTCAATAAGTCAAAGAGCCGCTTATGCCAGGATGGCGTGCGCAAAATTGTTCGATAAATTCGGAATTGGGCCGATTTGGCGGTCGTCTGCTGAAGGATCATACGCGCTGCCGCTGCGGGTGAATCGGGAAGATCGGCATACATACGGACAAACGGCACCTGGTCCACCATCGAAAGTGCCGGAACTTTTTGGGCCACCACGCCATCAGAGGAGAACTGCGCATAAGCCGCCTTCACCTGATTGTTCATGGCCGGGGCATCGCCATCAATAATAAATCCGGATAATTTGATATCCCATAAGCGGTAATACTTGTCACAGTGGCGATGCCAGGCGGCTATCCCGGCCGGTAAACCCGAAAACTTGCGCGGCGTTTGCAATGCTCCGGGGTTTAAGTATCCGGCCCCGGAATCACCGGCAATAAAGTGATCATTGGCGGACTGATTTTTCCGGGCATAAACCATTCCGGCCGCAAAGCGATCGGAAAGATTCGGATCAAACGCCCAGCCCAGTGGAATGCTCCCGCGCGCCGGGTCCGTCCACATCACCGGCAGCATCTGATAAAGCCACGCCGCGGAGTCATAATCGCCGACATAAATGGTCACAAAAGATTTATCTTCCACGCGCCCCCGTGGATTCAACAATTCCCGACGCTGCATATCCCGCGGTGTCGGAAATTTTTGCCGGTAGCGACGCTGGAGCGGATAATGCTGATACAGGGAGGCATTGGCCATCGCGGAAAGGCCTAACGCATCGGCATCCATATAGCCATTGAAACATGATACAATGTAAGCATATTCCCATTCCGTGGCCACGCCGCCATGTTTACCTCCGGCCCCTTTAAAATTGGTGTATTTTTTGTTCCACGGGATAAAGCCGCCGATGTGGATCATGCGTTGGCCATTCAACTGCTTCCACGCGGATCCCAGAATTTCGCGCAGCGTGCGTTGGTCGGTGCCCAGCGGTTGCGATGGATCATCAACGGGCGTCTCATCCGCCCATGGCGAAAGATCGAAGAAAAAGCCCCTTTGCGCAATAAAATAATCGTGATTGCTTAAGGTATTGTTCGGAATGTACCCCGCCGGATTTTTCAGCCAGTAGGCATCAATGTAGTACCCCATCGCCGCCGCGTTGCACCGCCCCGAATCAAGAAACAGTTCCTTGGCCCAGATATAGGCATCGCATTTGGCGCTGCGTGTGGAAATCGTACCGGTTCCGGGAATAATGCCCTGCCCGGTAAACAGCGGCGAACCATCGGGATGTATCAGCCAACGGCGAACCGGAAACCGCGGCCCATGAATATCCCGGGTCAGGAAATAAAAAAGCGATTCCGGTGCTGGATCAAATCGGATGGGCAGCAGGTCTTCCACTCCCGCCACGGTTGAGGCCACGTTGGATGTGGAAGCAACATGTTCATCATACACCACCACGCCGCGTGCCAGATGGCGATAGTCCATGATCAACGCACGCAAGTTCCGCACCATGCGGGTATCGGCGCGGCCCAGCCAATTGCCGCTTTGCCGCATCCAGTTCAGCCAGAAACGATCAACACGACCGCTTTGACCACCGACATAAAGCTGGTAAATCCCGGGCGAATCCCGATTCGCCAATCCCTGTAGAGCCGCCAGCACATGCGCGTTATCCCATAATTCATACAATTGTCGCCGATCAGATCGATCTAATTTGAGCATACCGGTCATGTTGATAATGCTCATGGCACGGGAAGATAATCCCCGCGCCGACGCGCCATCAAACCCGGCGGCCATGCCACTTATGCCACTTAGGAGGCCGGCTCTTTGTATAAATTTGCGCCGATTGATCTTCGCACCTTGTACCATTTATCTACTCCATTTGGTCCCTGGGCAGAATACTGATTCTAGCGGCTCCGTACAAGCCTTCCGCGTAACTATTCTCGGGCGGGGGCTTATCCGTCGTTCTTTTTTGGTGCAGACTTTTTTGTCTGCCGCATAAGCAGTGGGCGTGGCAATATTTCCGGGCACCCGTGGCGGCGGCGGCGTCCGCCGCAGAGCAGAGAATAGTAGAGAGTTGAGCAATAGAGCACTTAAGGCTGGGACTATATGATACTGTCGCAAGATGCAGCAACCCCTGCGGTCTACTTACTACTCCCTCAACACCGACGACTGCCGCGCAAAACACGCGGTGCCAGCACACGCGGCGGCGGCTGTTGCCGCAGAGCAGGGGTCAGGGGAGAGTTGAACAGTAGAGCGCACAAGGCTGGAACTAAAGTGATGCTGTCGCAAGATGAGGCAACCCCCAGCGGTACCCCTTCCCCTGCTCACCTGTTCCTCTGCTCCCCTGTTCTAACAGTGGGATGGGGTTGCCCCGGTATACTGGTTCGGATGTATTGCCACACCCTAAGAAGTGCGAGTAAGAAAGCCCGCGCCAAGTTATTGGCCGCCTGCCGGTGTACGGCTACGCGTTCGCCCGCGCCGATTTTGCCCGGATATTTTCCCCGCGTTACCGGTGCCCGGACGGGACAGGATTAGTAAGTCCTATAATATTAGCCGCAATGCGTCGCGTTATATTTTTGACGAAAATATACACTGAAATTGAAGAAAATTAGAACTAGTATTGGCCGGGCAATGAGTTCATAATGTAATCTGCAATGGCATCTGTTCGTGAGTTTTTGAGGCTCATGAAAAGAAAAGGAGGTAGTGAAATAATGAACGGATGCGGCAGTGGCAACATAATACTAACTTAATTAAATAGTATTGTGTTTTTGAGTTTTGGTTATTTTTTTTGTTGGTTCTCTTTTTTTAGGAGTACGAGACATGTTTACATTCACTTCCAAATCACGTAGAAGTATCCCCGTTCTTTCAGCGGGAGCGGCGGCGCTGCTCATCACCGGCTTGGGCGTTTCAAACGCCGCAGCAACCCAACTCAATTGGGACCCGGGTTTATCGCAAGGGGCCAATGGCAGCAATGGCACGGGTACATGGAATACCACGACCGCTAATTGGTCAAATGGTTCTTCCGATGTTGTGTGGAATAGTGCCGATCTGGCCGGGTTCATCGCCCCCGGAAGCGGCAGCTATACTGTTTCAGTGGCAAACGGTATTACTGCCGATGGTCTGGTCGTCGGCAGCAGCACGGCACTGAATAACTATACATTCCAAAGTGCCGGTACCGGATCGTACACGCTCACCGAGTCTGGACGTTTGTCAGTTAACGGCGGGTCGCTTACGCTCCAGAACATCACGATCGACAACAGCGCGTACAGTGGTGCCGCAACTGACGCTATTTCGGATGTCTACGATAACGGAGTTCTTAACATCGGCACAGGCGGTTACGTCAAGGGAGGATATATTGCGGCTGGCGAGGGCGCGGCACCAGGTGTTATCAATGTGAACAGCGGGGGGACACTTTCCGAAGCCACCCGTATTCAGATTAACTACGGCACCGGCCTGGCCAGCGGCAATGAGCTCAATGTTAACGGCGGAACTGTCAAAGTGTCACCTGGTATTCTGTGGCTTACCGACTCAAGTTTCACCAACGGTATTGGTGAGATGAATGTCGGTGCTGGCAATACCGGAGGAACCGTCACCGTAAACCAGTTCAATACCGGCGGTGGCGGAACCGGCCAGACCGGCATTTTGAACCTTGACAGCGGTACCGTGTCAGCAACCAGTGGTTCCGCCTCAATAACCAGCGACAGCGGCCAGACCACCGAGGTGAACGTCAACGGTGCAACACTGACCAGCGCAACGCTTAACGCCAAGCAGATTACCTCCGGCAGCGGTACCAACCTCGGCACCACCAACCTGACCATTACCGGTGGTACCGTTTCGGCGACCAATAGCTCCGCCTCAATAACCAGCGGCAGCGGTTCGACCACAGACGTGAATATCAGCGGCGGGGCGCTTAACACCGGGCAGATTACCGCTGGCGGCACCACCAACCTGACCATCAGCGGCGGCACGGTAAACGCAACCGATGGCAGCGGTTCGATCAGCAGTGGCGGATCTGGCACGGCAACCAATATCAATCTCAACGGCGGCGTGCTGTCCGTTGTGAATATTGAAAACGGTTCCAGCGGTGGCACAACGCCAACCTTCGGAAGCGTCACGCTGACCTTCAACGGTGGAACCCTGCAGGAAAATGGCGGTTCCGCCTTTAACCGGGGCATTATGTTCGCCAACAGCGGGGGCGGTACTACCGATGCTGTTGTCAATGGCGGCGGTGCCACCATCGATACCAATGGATCGGCGGGCGTCTACGTCTATGTACCCTTGACTGCGGGAACAGGCTCCGGTGGATTGACCGTTGAAAACAGCCAGGGTGGCGCGGGCATGGTCGCCTTGGCCGGCGGTGCCAATACTTACACCGGCCCGACGGTGGTGGATTCCAATATGACCCTGCAGCTTGTCGGGCACGGAAGTCCGATTACGGCTGCGACCATTGCCAACAGCACTCTTCAACTTGCCTCAGGTGCTACATTCAACCCGCAACCCGATATTACCGCGGGTACAACGGGAATGAATCTCAATCTGGGAGGCCTGGTATTAACCGGCGGCTCCACCATTGAGTTGGCGTTAACCAGTACGGCAGCACAGGAACTCACGCTTGCCGGTGCCGCCAGCATCAGTGGAACCAACACCATTGATATGTTCCCATCGTTGAGTCCAACATCACTGACTCCGGGGCAGTATACGCTGATCAGTGCACCAGGCGGACTGACTGCGGGGGCGTTCGATTTCTCGAACGGTTCGTTGACGGAAAATCTCACCGTCGGCAGCAACAACTATCTTCTGAGCTTGGGCACCATCGGGACCACTGCGGAAACCCTGACCGTTGCGGCGGTACCAGAACCGACGGCCGTGGCGTTACTGGCGGTTGGTGCTATGGGCTTGCTGTTGATTCGGCGGCGCAAACCTGCCGCCTGATGCGGCAATACAGGGTAAATACATATTCCAGGGCGGAGCCATCGGCTCCGCCCTTTTTTTGTTTGTAATCGTTCACGGGCAGGCGGTTAATAACGTGTGGTGCATCACGGCACACCGGGATTACCTGCATTGGCTGGTTCGGCAGACAGGCCCTGCGCCGGGATGCACCACAAAAAAAGTGGCGGGATAAAGGTCCGCCCGCGAGAATTTCATTAATGCTTTCCCCCGCTTCCTGCCTTTTTTGACGAAAATATACACTGATTTTGATGAAAAATGGGACTTCCATTGCGGTGGCAATGATGCTAGAGTTTCTTATAGATAGATCAGTTGACCGCAATTCTGCGGGATGAATTTTGCCGCGTTGCTCAATATCGACGCAACGCAATTTTATAAGGAGCTTGGTTATGTTGCGAATCAAACATTTTGGAACAGGTGCTCATGGACCCCGGCGGCCTGCCGGCTTTACGCTTATAGAGTTACTGGTGGTGATCTCCATCATCGCTCTCTTGATCAGCCTGCTGCTGCCGGCACTGGTTCGGGCGAAATATGTGGCCGAGCAAATTGTCTGTGCCTCGAACCTCCGACAGATCGGTATTGCCATGCATGAATACGCCAATGAATATGGTGCCTATCCCCTCAATGCGGGGTCAATGTGGCCGATGGGGGGATTCCGGTGGCCTAACTCGCCGTCTACATTTGCTGGTTGGGGGCTGGCACCACTTTACAGCAGTTTCAATGATTTTGCGCTGACAGCGGCGGGCACAAGCGAAGAGATGTCATCAATCCGCCCCGGCATTTTGAAGCCTGATGCGGCCGGCATTACCATGCTTTTCTGCACGCAGCCGGGCGTTATCAGCCAGCCGGATCAGATAACACCATCCTATTTTGATAAGACAACCGGCCTGCTTAAACAGTGGAATTTCTACTCCGGTTATTGTTACTGGGTGGATCGGGGAACGGGTGGTAACGTTCCGCTAGGCCCAAATTCCAGTTCGGTCGGGCCATCGGGCATTCCCCAAGGTTATAGTCCGGCATACGATCTTTCGAATATCCTCTACCAGCAGGGTAAGCTTAAGGTCAAGTTAAGTATTGCCAGTTGGTCCTATTACAATACCGATACTTCTCACATGCCTGCCGAAAATGTGACCTCGGCTCCCGGGACAATTTTGGCGTCAGACGTGGCGATCATGACCAACCCTTCGGGCACAATGGGGCAAGAGGCAAATTGGGGTGCGGTTGGCGGATCCCTTTCTCCGTACCAACCGGCCTCCAACCATGTGGATATTCCGAACAACAACTATCTGCCGGAAGGCGTGCATGATCTGTACAATGATGGATCTGTGTCCTGGGTCGGAATGGGGAATTATAAGGTGCACTACTGCAACGGAGTTGGGACAACCTACTACGCCTGGTAATGCACAGCCAAGGTAGTAAGCGCATTTAAGCCTCTCCTTCC
>JAJYGE010000552.1 GCA_021785155.1 Planctomycetota bacterium | reverse complement strand
AGCGAGCCTTGAAACTTCTGGGATTGTACCCAGTACGGTAAAGGCAAAAAATAAGGAAACCCCTGTAAATACAGGGGTTTTCTGCTTTTCGTGGGGGGAACTACGGTTTAACTCTGCAACGCTATCTGACCGGCCCGCGATGGGCAGTTTCCGACCCACTCGAAGGGCGGCCAGTCAGAATTCTTCCCAGAGCGGGTGGCGCGATTCGATAGCTTTATAAACACCCGTTTTGCAGAACACATTTTCACAATTTGAACTAATTCTTAATTTGCGTATAATGTATTGCTTAATTCAAGGTCGGTGGAATGCCAGCAATCAGGTGTTTCCGTCGGCACTGGATCAACCCGGAATGGTCTCAGCCCGGGATTCAATTGGTGATGTAGCCGGTTGAAAATAGTCTGAGCCGGTATTTTTCGTCCGTCATTTCCGCCTAATGATAACAATCGATAAAACGCGGAGTATCCGGAGAAAGGTTTCAGATCGTTTATGGTTAATTTCGCACTACTTAAAGAACTCGGGATGGATGATCAGGCCGCCACGCAGGAGGTTCAGAATAAATTTGAGAATGTCGGGGATGGCCAGATCGGCGGGTTGATGGAGAAAAGCGGCAACAGTTTTACCAACGGCTCAATGCTGAAGGGTAAAATTGTCAATATTCGCGGCGACGATGTCGTATTGGAAATCGGCCTCAAGAGCGAAGGCGTGCTTTCGCTGTCGCGCGAGTTTGATGATCCAGGTTCCGTGGAAGTCGGGGATGAAATTACGGTACTCCTGGAACAGGTTGAATCGGAAAATGGTCTGGTCCAAATCTCCAAACGCAAAGCGGACCGCATCATCGGATGGGAAACCATCGTTAACACCAAGAAAGAAGGCGATCCGGTCAGCGGCAAGGTTACCCGTAAAATCAAGGGTGGCCTGCTGGTGGACATCGGCGTGCCGGTGTTCCTCCCCGCTTCGCAGGTGGATATTCGCCGCCCGGCGGACATCGGCGAATTCATCAACAAAACCATCGACGCGGAAATTCTAAAAATTGATCTTGAACGCCGCAATATCGTCATCAGCCGGCGCAAGCTTATGGAACGCCACCGTGGCGAAGCCAAACAGAAACTCTTTGATGAAATTGTGGTTGGTCAGGTTCGCAAGGGTATCGTCAAAAATATCGCCGACTTCGGTGCCTTTGTGGACCTTGGCGGTGTGGATGGATTGCTGCATATCACCGATATGAGCTGGGGCCGCATCAATCATCCGTCCGATATGGTGAAATTGGACGAAGATATTGAAGTAGTGGTTCTGAATGTGGACCGTGAGAAGGAAAAAATCGCTCTGGGCCTCAAGCAGAAACATGCCTCGCCATGGGAGCATGTTGATGAGAAATATCCGATTGGCACGCGCATCAAGGGGCAGGTCACCAACATCATGAGCTATGGCGCATTTGTGAAGCTCGAAGAAGGTGTGGAAGGTCTGGTGCATATTTCCGAGATGAGTTGGACCAAACGCATCAATCACCCCGGCGAAATGCTTTCCGTGGGTGAAGAAGTTGATGTGGTGGTGCTGGAAGTCAATAAGGGTAAACAGGAAATCAGCCTCGGCGTGAAGCAGACGGAGGCTAATCCATGGACCGTTCTGGCTGAGAAATATCCGCCCGGCACGGTGGTCACCGGCAAGGTGCGCAATCTGGCGAACTACGGAGCCTTTATTGAAATCGAAGAAGGCATCGACGGCCTGCTGCATGTCAGTGACATGAGCTGGACCAAAAAAATTGTCCACCCCAGTGAAATGATCAAGAAGGGCGATGCCATTCAGTGCGTTGTGCTCAGCGTTGATCAGGAAAAGAATCGCGTGGCTCTGGGCGTCAAGCAGTTGGCGGAAGACCCGTGGCTCCATGCCATTCCCACCAATTATCATTCCGGCATGATCGTCAAAGGCAAAGTTACCAAGATCACCAACTTTGGCGTATTTGTGGAACTTGAACCGGGTCTGGAAGGCCTGCTGCACATCAGCGAGCTTTCCGACAACAAGGTTGAAAATCCGCAGGATATGGTCAAGCTGGATGATGAACTGGAAGTCAAGATTCTCCGCGTGGATATTGAAGACCGGAAAATCGGCCTGTCACTCAAACGCGCCCAATGGGGTGAAGATCGGGAATCCTCCGAAACCGAACGCCCGGCCAAGAAATACCGTGGCGGTCTGGAAAGCTGATCGACCCACGGGTAAGCAGAGCATTCCCAATCGGGCGCGGGGGAATCCCGTGCCCGATTTTTTTTGTTTTTGCGCATCGGACGAGCGCCCCGCTCGCCCCCGAACACAGTGGTAATTGCCGCCGCGCCGTCAGGAACACCATAAATTTGCTCAATCCATTGGGCCGGCACCATTGATCCTAATTTCTCCGCCCCGCAGCCTGTGTACCGACGCAGTATAATAGGGCAAAGATTTTCCGACGCGGAGATATCGATCATGCCCACATTCGGGATGCTGTTCGCATCACTGCTGCTGGTGGGGGCACTGTGGTGGATGAAAGAAATGTTTGACCGGTGGCGGTCTGACCTTGACGAGTTGCTTGATCCCCAGACCGAATGGATTCCAAGATTCTGCCTGATCGGCCTATGGCTGGTGACGTTTGTGATCGCATTTTTCGTCATCAGTTTTGTCATCAGTATGGCAATTATGGCGGTGAGAGGCCTGCGGTCACTACTATAAGTGCATCTCACCGCGTCATGTAATTGGGGCGGCCCTTGCCCAGCCACAGGCGGATGCGGGTAACGTGATAGAGCGTGCCGGTGCCCGCTTTATTCCGCCTCTTGGGTTCGGGGCGACCATGAATCTCAACGGTGTTACCGGGCACATAACCCACCAGTGCGGAATTCGGCGTCAGCGCAAATTTTCCGCCGTATGGATCACCGGAATAAACCGAAGAATAACGGATCGTCCAGGACACCGGATTGGTATCATGGCGACTTAACACACCGAAGACAATGGAATAATTTTTGGAATGCCAGCCGACATGAGGCTCGGGATAATGATGCAGAACCACACCGCAACCAGACAGCAGAGGCAACGCGATGGCGATCAGGCCCAGCAACATCAAGACCTTTGTCTGACGCAACATACGACGAGATGGCGCGGCAACATGCCGCAACGCAATGCCACGATCGGCGGAATTTAACAGGGCGCTTTGTTTCATTGCCTTTCACCGCTGGTGCGGGCATGGTCGCCGACGGTATACACACTTAAACTATTCGTGGCACCGGCGGTTCCGATGGGAGCACCGGCAGCGATCACAACACGATCACCCTGATGCGCCCAACCCTCGCGTTGAAGTAAATCATCCACCATCGCGGGCAGATCGTCAAAGTGCTGCGGGATGGCCGCGTGGACGGCACTGACGCCGTAATACATCGCCATCCGGCGCACGGCCGCCAGATCAGTCGAAAGCGCCACAATCGGAATCGGAAAACGATTTTTTGATAAGTATCGTGCCGATCCGCCCGCCTGGGACCACACCACCACCATCCGGGCGTTAACATCCCGCGCAATGGCCATGGCACCATGCGCAATGGCGGCGGTGCGATGGTGGCTGATCTGCAACAATCGCGGCGGCGCGGTGTGAAGGCCCTTCTGCACAATATATCGCTCGGTCTTATCCGCAATGTCACGCAAGGTTTGTACCGCCTCCAGCGGATATTTGCCCACTGCGGTTTCACCCGACAGCATCACCGCATCGGCACCGTCCAATATCGCATTGGCCACATCCGATACTTCCGCCCGGGTGGGCGTGGGACTGTCCACCATCGATTGGAGCATTTGTGTTGCCACAATCACCGGCTTGCCCGCTTCATGGGCCGCATCAACGATTTTCTTCTGTAACAGCGGCACGGCGGTAAGTTCCATTTCCACGCCCATGTCGCCGCGCGCCACCAGCACGGCATCCGAGCAATCCAGAATGGCGGAAAGATCATCAATTGCCTGCGGCATTTCAATTTTGGCCACCAGATCAATATCGGATTTTCTGCTTTCCAGATACCGCCGAACACTTTGCACATCATCCGCACTGCGCACAAACGACAATGCCAGATAATCCAATTGGTGTTCGATGGCCCAGTCGATATCCCGCCAGTCCTTATCCGTAATACTGGGGATAGACAGCCGCGTTTGTGGCAAATTGATCCCTTTGTTTGACTGAATTTTTCCGCCGATAACAATGCGACATCTAATCGCATTCGGATCCTTTTCAATAACACTGGCGCGGATGCAACCGTCATCAATCAGGATCGTCTGCCCCACCTGTACATCATCCACCAGACAGACATAATTGGAAGACAGCACATTATTCTGCCCCAGAATCGGCTCGCGTTGAATGGTGATCACATCATCCTTTGCAACGGCCATTCCCCCATCCATGACCGTGCCCAGGCGTATCTTCGGGCCGCACAAATCTCCCATGATCGCCAGGGGCGGACGATGCGCGCCACCGCGGGCAACCGCCAAAAAGCTATCCCGCTGCGCCAAATCACCATGGGAAAAATTCAAACGCACGACCGATACGCCCGTATCCACCAGTCGGCTGAACACTTCCGTCGTGGCGCACGACGGCCCCATGGTAATAACTGTTTTAGTTCTGACACGATCAATCATGCTGATATTCCGTTCCGATATTGGCCCTGTTAGAGCCGCGTCATACCCTCACTTTTACCACCACACCGTTCCGCAGCCAATGTCTATATTAGAGTCTGTTGTTAAAGTTATCGAGGCTGCGTAACAGATTCCGGATTTTATAGCTGAACCTCTGACTCTTTAACCGGCAAATCGCTGTTTCATGGGCGATTTACTCATGCCTTCATGCTGACATTGACCACCGGCGGCCGCACCACCGCCACGGACAACTCCACAAGTTGTCGCGGGTCCACAGCCGAGGGTGCCTCAGTCATCATATCGGTGCCGCTTTGGGTTTTGGGGAAGGCGATCACTTCGCGGATACTCTGGCGGTTGAGCATCAGCATAATAAGGCGGTCCAATCCCAACGCAATGCCGCCATGCGGCGGAGCGCCAAACCGCAGGGCATCCAGCAGGAACGCAAATTTCTTTTGCGCCTGCTCCGGTGAAATTCCCAGCAGTGAAAATATTTTCGACTGCACATCACGCTGATGAATACGGATGGATCCACCGCCGATTTCTATGCCATTAAGGACAATGTCATATGCCTTGGCACGCACTTCCAGCGGCTGTGTATCCAACAGCGGCACATCTTCATCCAGAGGTGCGGTAAAGGGATGATGCCGGGCAATGAAACGGTTGGCCACCGAGTCATGCTCAAAACTTGGAAAATCCACAATCCACAGAAAATCAAAGCGATTTTCCGGAATTAACTTGAGTTGCCGGGCCAACGATTGCCGCAATTCCCCCAGTACCTTCCAGGCTACTTCAAGTTTATCGGCAACACCTAAAAGAAGATCACCATCGCCGGCACCACAGCGCTGGCGAATGGCCTGCTGCTGCGTGGCCGGAATAAATTTGGCAATCGGGCCGCCCATGTTTCCGGTACCCGCATCTCCGCCCAGCTTGATCCAGGCCAGACCTTTGGCTCCGAGTTTTTTGGCGTCTTCCGTCAGTTGATCCAGTTGCTTACGCGATAGTGCCGCGCCGCCAGGCACCGCAATCATTTTCACGCAGCCGCCGGAATTAACGGCATCTTTGAATACGCCAAAATCCGTTTGTGGCACAAGATCGCTGATGTCCTTTAACTCCACGCCGTAACGCGTGTCCGGGCGGTCAATGCCGAAGCGATCCATGGCCTCACGCCATCCCATACGCTGAAATTTGGCGGGCAAATCCACCTTCAGAACGTCTTTCCATAGCCGTACCAGCAACCCGGTAATCAGATCAATGACATCTTCACGATCCACAAAACTCATTTCCAGATCAAGCTGCGTAAACTCCGGCTGCCGATCCATGCGTAAATCCTCATCCCGGAAACACCGGGCGATCTGCATGTACCGATCCATGCCCGCCACCATCAGCACCTGTTTGAATAACTGCGGGCTTTGCGGCAAGGCGTAAAATTCGCCGGGGTGCAGACGGGAAGGCACCAGAAATTCGCGCGCGCCTTCAGGCGTGCTTTTGTAAAGCATGGGCGTTTCAATTTCCAGAAAGCCGTGTTCATCGCAATAGTCACGCATAATTTTGGTTACGCGATGCCGGATGATCATCGCTTGCGCCATATCAGGCCGCCGCAGATCAATATAACGGTACTTCAGACGGGTATCCTCACTGACCGGATCATGCTGCGTGGGAGAAAATGGAGCCGTATCCGCCTTGTTCGCCAGCTCAATATCTTCCGCGGTGACTTCAATTTCACCGGTGGGGATTTTTGGATTGATGGCTTCGGGAGCGCGCGACAGGACTGTACCTTTCACCATAATGACATCTTCGTGGCGCAATTGCCGCCCCAGCGCGTAAACCTCCGCCCTCTCAGGCCGAAATACGATTTGTACAATGCCGGCGCGGTCCCGCACATCCACAAACACCACGCCGCCATGATCACGGTAAGATTGCACCCAACCCGCCACCACAACCGTGCGCGAGACATCCGCTTTCGTCAGTTTTCCGCAGTAATCAGTACGTTTGAATTTCACGCGTTTCCTTTCGGACTTTTCCGTTCAACCAAGCCCCCCATGATACCGGATTCCATAACTTTTGGCCGCGCCACCCACGTTTCCAGCGGCGGCGGGGGGTGCGTGACAATTTACGCGGGTATGGCTGTGCGATTTACCATTCTTCTTACGATCACTGGCACAGATGAACATGGATATTATTATGTGAAGTCAGAGGTCCCAAAGGCAAGGGAAATCCTCCCAAGTAGGTCTGTACCAGAGCCTGTTTCTCAACCAAAAACGCATTGGCACCAGCGCCACGGCCATATTATTGTTTTTATTTCACCAA
>JAJYGE010000581.1 GCA_021785155.1 Planctomycetota bacterium | reverse complement strand
GCGCGGCGGCAAAATGCCGGGGGCCGGTGTCATTGCATACCACCAGCCCGGCGCGGCGCACCAGTTCTTTAATTGCCCCTAAAGTCACACCCCGGCCATCATTTAGCTTATAAAGCGGAATTATTCGCGCTGCAACAGATTCGGGCACAGATTCCACAATGGCATCAATGAGAGGTTGTTCCCTGGCGGCTCCGCCAATGAGAACGTGGGCTGCCTGGCGATTGCGGCCTTGGGCCACTGCGGCGGCAACCGAGGCAAAGCGCTCGGGCGGCCAGCATTTTGATGCGCCAAAATGAGCGCCGGGGAAAAGCATCATGAATGGCGCCGCAGCGGAAATTCCAGCCTGATCCATAACCGTTTGAGCCTCCGCGCGTTCACCATCGGTAATACCCAGAGTCATTGTGCGATCCGCCTGCGCGCCGCCAAGATAGCGGCTTAATGCCAGGTAATACTCAATGGTGGGTAAAGGCTGAAAGCTGTTCCATGAACATATCTTCACATACCAACCGGGAATTTTCTGAAGATCTTTTAATACCGGTGCGGCGCGGGGCCAGCGGTCTGCGGCAATGGATTCGCGCACGGCCCGGCGTTGAATCAGCAGACGCACTTCATAGTCCTCGCGCGGCATGGGAGCAATAAAATCAGTCAGCAACAGTCGGCGGCCATCACGGTTATACCCCAGCCGCCGGGGAATGCCGGCGCGCCATGCGAGAAAAGCAGATCGAAAACTGTTGGGGAGAATCACCGCAAGATCAAAATGTCGGTTTCGCAGATCGGCGGCAGTTTGCGCATAACTGATGCGGCCATTTTTATTGGTCGCGTAAGGCAGCGCTGCATCAATGAGAGGAAGGCCGACAAGCACAGGCTGTACCAGTGTTTTAGCCAGGCAGGTGATGCGGGCCGCGGGAAATAATTTTCGTAACTCCCGCAGCAACGGCGTAGCCATAACAGCATCGCCAAGCCAAGTCGGCATGATGACAAGAATCTGCTGTGGGTCGCGGTTCACATTCACGGCACTATTTTCATCGGGAGTCTCATCCGACGCAACAATGCGACATTAATCCCGCAGGCGGGCGGGGCGTTCCCGCCGGGCGGAGAGGGTCAGTTCTTTTATTTCATCACCATTTTCCGCAGCATGGCGGCTGATAGCATCCCGCACAGTGGCTGCCAAGCCAACCGGATCAAGGCCAATTTCCTTGAATTGCTCCGATCTGCTGGCGTGGCGAATAAAGCGGTCCGGCAGGCCGGTGCGTGTTACAAGCCGACCATCAAGGCCATTGGCCTGTGCATATTCCAGAACCGCGGAACCAAAGCCGCCCACCACCGAATGATCTTCAATCGTAATAATAGGTTTGCCTGAAGCGAATACCTGCTGGAGCATGGCACCATCCAACGGCTTACAGAACCGGGCATCAATCACGCCCACGTTTAAGCCATCGTTTTCCAGAAGTCTTGCCGCGGAAAGGGCCTGTAACGCCACGGAACCATATGCAACAAGCGTGGCATCATCACCGGCTTTCAGCACGCGCGATTTGCCGCCCTGCTTGCCGATGGTCCATGGAACCAATTCGCCCAGCGGTTCAGCCGGGCAATTATCCCGCGGATAACGAATTTGCACCGGTGACTCCTGGGCTAAGGCAAAATCCAAAGCACCGATCAGGTCACGTTCATCAGATGGAGACATCAGCACAATACCGGGTTGACTGCGCAAAAAGGAGAGATCACAAAATCCGTGATGCACCGCGCCATCATCACCCACAAGGCCCGCGCGATCACAACAGAAAATCACCGGCAGCCCCTGCAGGCAGACTTCCTGAAATACCTGATCAAAAGCGCGCTGTAAAAATGTGCTGTACACGGCCACTACCGGACGCAGCCCAGCCTTGGTCATTCCCGCCGCCATCGCTGTGGCGTGGCTTTCACAAATTCCGGTGTCAAAATACCGATCAGGAAACAGCGGTTTGAGTTTGATCATGCCGGTGCCATCCGGCATGGCCGCGGTAATGCCCACCACATTGGCGTGTTTGCGGCACAGATTGGTCATGGCGTCGGCAAAAGCCGCCGTCCATGAGCGTCCGGACCCCTGATTCATTACCACCCGGCAGCCTTCCACACGGAAGGGCTTGGGGCTGTGGAATGTGGTGGGGTCTTCACACGCCCATTCATATCCTTTGCCTTTAATGGTTTTGATGTGCAAAACCGCCGGGGCATTGAGCGTTTTCAACTCGTTGAGTTTTTCCATCAACCCCGGCAGATCGTGGCCATCAACCGGGCCAAAGTACTTCAAACCGAGATCTTCAAAAATATGGCCTGGAGCAATGGCGTTTTTGATACCCTGCTTGACATGCACGCCGATGTCGCAAATCTGCTGGCCATAGGGTATCCGATCTAAGAGTTCCTGCACCCGACGTTTCACTTCGTCATAAGTTGTTGTGACGCGCAGATGTTCGAGATATCCGGCGAAGGCACCCTGTGGCTCGCTGATGCTCATGGAGTTGTCATTGAGAATAATAAGCATTTGGCGTTTGAGCGTACCGGCATTGTTCAAGCCCTCAAACGCCACGCCGTTGACAATCGACGCATCGCCGACGAACGCCACCACACGCGTATCATGATTTAACAGCGCATCACCGCGCGCCATACCAACCGCCGTGCTGACGGCAGTTCCTGCATGGCCGACGCTGAAAAGATCATATTGGCTTTCACTGGGGTCGGGGAAGCCGCATACGCCGCCCATTTTTCGCAATGATGAAAACTTCTTATAACGCCCGGTAATGAGTTTATGCGGGTAGCATTGGTGGCCGACATCCCACAGCAGCCGATCACGCGGCATATCGAATATCGCGTGCAATGCCAGAATAATTTCTACGGTGCCTAAGTTAGGCGCAAGGTGGCCGCCGTTAGCACCAACTGTAGTCACAATAGTCTCGCGAATTTCCCCGGCCAGTTGGGTTAATTGATCCACCGTCAGGCGTTTTATGTCTGCTGGTGATTCAATGCCGTCGAGAAGTCGTTTCATTCTGAAGTTCTCACAAAACCTTAATACTCCGCTTTACGTATAGATGATATGCTAGCTGGGTTAGAAATGAAAGCGAAATATTATCCTGCCGGCTTGCGTATGCGGGGCATTGGCCTTATATCTTCGCCTTCAGGCGGTATTTTGAATAACAATTAAGCTGGAGTTGATGAATATGCGGATGGCGGCAGCGGTTGGTGGAATTTTCCTTTTGGCCGGTACGGCGGCGGTTGGAAATGTGGCCATGGCCGCGCCAACTGCCGTTAAAGAGCCCCCCCACCACGCAAAACAGGCCGTCGCGCAGGCGCACTTACCAAAATCCAATCCCAACGCCATATCGGTTGTGCACTCGCACATAACGATAAATAAAAAAGTCCTGCACTATACGGTCACCACCGGTTATCTGCCCATGAAAACCAATGGCAAAGTCCAGGCCAAGATTTTTTTTATTGCCTATACCAAAGACCCGAAGCCTGGAGTCAGCGCCGCCGCGCAGCGCGACAAACGACCTATTACGTTTTTATTCAATGGAGGTCCCGGAGCAGCTTCGGTCTGGCTGAATCTCGGCTGTGCCGGGCCTATGCGTGTCGAACTTACGCCCGATGGCAACGTCACGCCGCCGCCATACCAGCTTGTCGCCAATCATCAAACGTGGCTTGATGCGTCTGATCTGGTGTTTGTGGATCCCGTCGGCACCGGATTCAGCCATCCGGAACCGGGTGTTCCGGGCCAGAAATTTTATGGTGTGCAACAGGATATTGCCTCCGTGGCCTCTTTTATCCGGCTTTACACCACAATGTATCAACGCTGGGGTTCGCCGAAATTCCTGGCCGGTGAGAGTTATGGCACCACCCGCGCCTGCGGTCTGGCGGATTATCTTTCCGAGCACGAGGGCATGACGCTCAACGGCGTGATACTGATTTCCTGCGCGTTGAATTTCCAGATTCTGGAACCCAACTTCGGCAATGACACGCCGTACCCACTATATCTTCCATCGTATACCGCCGCGGCATGGTACCACCATAAACTCGCGCCGGATTTGGAAAAGCATTTTCACCGCACGCTAAAAAAGGTGGAACACTGGGCCATTACGGATTATATTTCAGCCCTCGCCCAGGGCAGCAGCCTAACCACCGCGCAGCGTGATGCCATCGCCGCTAAACTGGCGCGATATACGGGCTTATCCAAACAGGAATGGCTGTTGGCTGATTTACGCGTCGGCCCCGGTCTTTTTGAACAATCGCTGTTGCGGAATGATCGCAAAGTCATTGGCCGCATGGATACGCGATTAACCGGCTACAATCCGAATCCTACCGGTGGCACAGCGTCCTATGACCCGGCGATGTCCCGATTCATTGCACCGTTTACCAGCGCTTTTGATCAGTATGTGCGCGAAGACCTGAAATATCGCAACAATCTGCCTTACAAAACACTTTCCGATGATGTCTATCCCTGGCACTTTGGTGGCGGCGGCATGGGCTTTCTTTATGTTACGGATAATCTCCAGCGGGCCATGATTCGTGATCCGTTTATGAAAGTGCTGGTATGCAGCGGCTACTTCGATTTAGCCACCCCCTTTTTCGGAACCATTTACACCATGGATCATCTGGATTTGAGCCGCAAGCTGCAATCCAACATTCACGAAGTGTTTTTTCGGGGTGGCCACATGGTTTATCATCCCGCCCCGATGCGGAACAAATTGGCCCGGGAAGTGCGAACATTTATAGCCAGTGCCAAACAATAATCTCTATGCGATCCATGCCCGTTTCCGCTGATGCGGATGCATCATGATTCATCGGCAGCCGGTGTGCAGACAAAAATCCGGCGCTTGGGAATTGAGCCATCGGATCGTTGCGCCGACAAACTTGAATGGCTGAATATTTTCTCCGGTGACCAAAAAAGTGCACGATTTATTCCGATAACAACGATAAAAACATTATTCGGACGTGGTGGAGAAATCCCCGGTTAAAAATCTCATGGCCGATGCGTTTGCCTCCGATAAAGGAATGGTGGCCTGCGCCATAAAACGCTTTGCTCCGGGCGGAGATGTTGTGCAGACCAAATTAACAGTTGCCGCAGCGCGCGGTTCCCGGCGCGCCGGGACATAAAAAAGGTTGGTGCCCTCATGGCTTTGAAAAGTGACCGAAAAGCTTCGCTCGAACGTCTGCAAGCCCTGGCGGATAAATCGACAGCCGTGAAGCTCATCCAGAACAAAGTTTTCGCGCGTGATGCGGAATACAGCGGAAGTCTGGCTCATGGGATGGAAAACACCACCCGCGGCTTGCCCTATCACCTGTTTTTACCGGCGGAAACCGCCCTTTCCCCCGAAGATGTGTTTCCCAATCTGCGTTGGGGAGGCAGAGCGATTATGATCTCCCCCAACCAACTGCTGGTCAATGAAATTGCACAGCGCTTTAACCGCTGGGAAGGCTTTATCCTGGAAGGTCAGCCGCAGAGTGTCCGCACGCCAATTCTCGGCATGTCCATACCGGGGATGGGAAAACCGGTTTATTATCTTGTGGCCCGCAAGGTGCAACTGTTAAAACCCGGTGAATCCACCGAACGCTTTACCTACCATGTTCATCTGGGCCGCAAAGACATGGAGCGGGAAAAATATGTTGTGGTCAAACAGGTTCCCACGGTGGATCGGGTGGTTTCGCGACTGCGGTCCAAATTCCCGGACGCTTCGCTGGATGACATTCGCCGCCGTGCCATGAAATTCACCGAAAAAATATTCCCGGTTTTCCTTACGCGTGAAGCCGCGATGCTCAAAATTCTCCAGCGCGACCTGCCCAAACCATTTTGCGACCGCGTGCCGCGCTGTCTCGGCGTGGAGCATGATTCCAAAGGTTTTGTCCGCACGCTGTATATGAACTGGATGCGCAACGGCGGCGAAGGCCTGTCCCAGATAGATTTTGCCAAGCAGTCCTGTGAACTCCTGGCGGTGCTGCATGAAAAAATCGGCGTGATCCATCTGGATTTACGCCTGGACAACTTTGTCATTACCGAAAATGGTGTTGGCTTTATTGACTTTGGTTCGGCGGTGCGCGTGGGTGAAACATTCTCGGATAATTCCCTTTTGCATACGCTTTTTGAAGAGATGATGAAAACCTCCCAGATTCAGCGCATGCTCTATCACATGAGTGAAAACGGGCTGGTAACTTCCGATGTGTTACGCGGTGGATTGCACAAAGTGGATAAGGCTGTGGATTTATTTTATCTTGCCGTGCAGATGAATAAGCCGCACTCCAATCCGGATTTCAAAGGGCTGATTCACTTTAATCCCAAGAGCCTTGAGGCGCGGCATCTCAAGCGGCTCACCGACGAAATTCTGCGCCCGCCCGACGAAAATAATATTAAATATCGCACCGCACGCGATATTCTCACCGGACTTGAGCGGGTTACTGAAGAAGTCGCCGCCGGCCACGAACCTGTACCACTTCCGCCATCGGCTCAGGATGCGGCGGAAGAAACCATGGAAGAACGACCGCATCGCACCGAGCAACGCACCGTGCGTGCCGTGGGGTAGGTCGCGTTATTCGGAAATACTTTGTCGGCGAGATTTGAAAAATGCTTTCAATAATTCGGCGCAGGGTTCGGCAAGAACATCCGGCGTGATTTGCAGCCGATGATTTAATCGCGGATCATCGGCAATGCGGAAAAGCGTGGTCACAGCGCCGGCCTTCGGATCGCGGCAGCCAAAAATGACCCGGCGAATGCGGGCATTGACCATAGCACCGGCACACATCGGGCAAGGTTCCAATGTAACATATAGATCGCAATCCGTGAGTTGCCAGCGTTTTAATGCCGCACCGGCCTGCCTTAACGCAATAATTTCCGCATGGGCGGTCGGATCGCTGTCCGCCTGCCGCTGATTGCCACCCGTGCCAACGATCAAATGTTGACCATCCAGTTCCCGGAC